>NZ_JBEXYD010000033.1:0-83905 GCF_040630735.1 Kitasatospora sp. NPDC005748 | reverse complement strand
GTGGGACGGCTCACCGAGGGCGACTGGGTGGTCGACCACGAAGTCGCCCACGGCCTGTCCGACGAACCGGTCCGCGTCCTGGTGGCCTACCGGGTTCGCGAAGGCCTCATCGACCGCGTCGAGTTCCTCGGCTGAGCCCGCGCACCCTGCTCGCCCCGCCCTGCTCGCCCGCCCTCACCCGTCACCCCGCCGACAGCAGGGCGGTGAGCACCTCCTCCGGGTCAGGACCGTGCACCGTCAGCGCCTCCGCGCGGACGGCGGCGAGGTCCAGGGCGTCCAGCACGGCCTTCACCGTGACGATCGAGTTGTCGCCGGGTATGGACAGCGCCAGCGCCTCCTCGTCCGGCGCCGCGTAGTCGAAGAGCGCTGCGGCCGCCCGGAGTTCGGCCCGGCCGGCGAAGCTCAGCCGCAGGTGACTACCCGGGACGAATCGCTTCAGCTCGGCCGCCGTGCCCTCGGCCACGATCCGGCCGCCGTTGAGCACGGCCGTCCGGTCGGCGACCCGGTCCGCCTCCTCCAGGTGCCGCGTGGTGAGCAGGACGGTGAGGCCGTGCTCGGTGGCGAGGCCCCGGACCGCCTCCCCCAGCGCCCGCCGGCCCGCCGCGTCGAGGCCGGCGGTCGGCTCGTCGAGCAGGACGACCCGAGGCTCCCCGACCAGCGCCATCGCCAGATCCAGCGTGCGCAGCACGCCGACCGGGAGACCGGCGGCCGCTCCGCTCGCCACCTCGCTCAGCTCGAAGCGCCGCAGCAGCTCCGCGACCCTCCTGCGCCCCTCCCGACGACCCAGGTGGCGGAGGTCCGCCATCAGGAGCAGGTTCTCCTCGGCGGTGAGCAGCTTGTCCACTGCCGAGAGCTGGCCGACGACACCGATCGCCCGCCGGACCTCACCCGCGCCCCGAGCCCTGCCCCCTCGCAGGGCCCGGCCCGCTTGCAGGACCCTGCCCGCCCGCTGCACCAGCTCGTGCCCGGCCACCCGCACCACCCCGCCGTCGGCCGGGACGAGCGTGGAGAGGATCCGCACGACGGTGCTCTTCCCGGCTCCCCTCGCCCCGAGGAGTGCGAACACCGTGCCCTCGGGGACCGTCAGGTCGATGCCGTCCAGCACCACTCTCCCCCCGTAGGACTTGGTCAGTCCGGCCACGGAGACCGCCGCCGTGATCGGGGCGGCGGGGACCGGCCTCAGGGTCATGGCTCACGCCTCCTTCGCTACCGGGTACGCCGGGCCGTGGCCGGGTGGTCAGGAACGCCGGATCACGATGTCACCGAGCTGCGTCCGCCCCCGGATCTCGACCCGCTCCGTCGCCTCGCCGGGGCCCGCCGCGGCGCCGAGCGAGTTGCGGAGGCTACCGAGCTTGGTGTGGACGTCGAGCCAGGCGGCCGTGCCCTCGCGGATGCCGACCTCCAGCTCGCCGATGGCGCTCTGCAGGACGACCCGCCCGCGGACCACCTCACCGATCCGGATGGCGCCCTGGGCCGTCTTGATGTCCACGTCCCCGAGGGCCGCGCCGACCTGGATCTGGCCGTTGGAGGAGTTGACCTTGAGGTCCCCGCCGGCCTCGCCGATCACCGTCTCGCCGTTGAGGTTCTTCACCGTCACCGTGCCCGCCACGGTGCCGATCTCGACCCGGCCGGAGCCGTTGACCTCGGCGTCCCCGTCGGCCCGCCGCAGCCGGACGTCCCCGTGGTCCGTCCGCAGGTGGACGGAGTCCGCGTGCTCGACCTGGATCCGGCCGACCGACGTCCGCACCCGGCAGTCGCCCAGCAGCCCCTCGCAGAGGAAGTCCCCCATCGGCGCGTTGCCGTGGACCTCCGAGCCGGCCGGCAGCTCGACGGTGACATCGACCGAGCCCGCCCGCCCGAAGAGCGAGCGCTTCTTCGGGCCCTTCACCACCAGGGCGCCGCCCGCGTAACTGATCCTGGTCTGCTCCGCGGCCTTGACGTCCGCCTCGACCGCCGGGTCCGCCGGCCGGACCTCGACCACGGTGTCCGTGCGCTTGCCCGCGGCGATCCGGACGGACGCGATGTCGAACTCGATGGTGGCGCTGATCGGGCCGGGAGTGTCGAAAGAAGGCATGGCTGTCCCGTTCTCTTGGCTCTGATGGATGAACCCGCCGGTCGGACGGGGTGGAAGGAGAAGGAGTGGGAAGCGCGGAACCTAGTGGACCCAGCCGGTGAACCCCTGCCCGGTCGGTGACACCGTCCGCCCGACGGCCCGGACGGGCTCGCCCGGCTCCAGGGCGGCGGCGACGGCGCGCACCAGCCAGGCGTTGGCCGAGAGTCCCTCCTGACCGGCCGCCTCCTCGACCCTGGTCTTGAGGTGGGCGGGCAGGCGGAAGTTGATCCGGGCGGTGTTGCCGTCCTCCCCCTCCGGCCCCGCCGGTGCCACCGGCGGCGCCACCGGCGCCGGTGACCGCTCACCGGCCTCGTGGAACACCTCCGGCGACGGTGGCGCCATCACCACGAACTCCGGATCCAGCCCCCGGAGCCGGACATCCACCGAGCCGGGCGCGAGATCACGGGTGACCTCGCCCATCGCGGCGGAGAGGGCGTTGAGAAGGGTGAGCCGCACGGCCGACTCCAGCGGAAGAGTCAGGCGCTCGGCCAGGGCACGGGCTTCGTCTCCGCCCGCGCTCGCTGCGACCGCGAGCTCGTTCCGGAGGTTGTCGACGTACGGCGAGAGGTCCATGACCCAAGGATGGCACACCGGTGGCGCCACACCAAGCCCTTTTGGCGCCACAACCCGAAAGAGTGGCGCCACGCGCCGCCGCGGGGCCCGCCGCCGGACGCACCGCGGGCCGGTACCGTCCAGGACGGCACCGGCCCGCAGGCATTCCCGGGGAAGGTCAGACCGTGCCCCACCCGGCCAGGTGGGCGTCGATCTCGCCGACGATCCGGGCCTTGCCGGCCGGGTCCAGGAAGGACGCCTCGACCGCGTTGCGCGCCAGCGCGGCGACGCCCGCCTCGTCCAGGTCCAGCAGCCGGGCCGCGACCGCGTACTCGGTGTTGAGGTCGGTGCCGAACATCGGCGGGTCGTCGCTGTTGACGGTGACCAGCAGGCCCGCGTCGACCATCTGCCGGATCGGGTGCTCCTCGATCCGCTCGACCGCGCGGGTCGCGATGTTCGAGGTCGGGCAGACCTCCAGGGCGATCCGGTGCTCGCCGAGGTGGTCCATCAGGGCCGGGTCCCGCACGGCCTGGGTGCCGTGGCCGATGCGCTCGGCGCCGAGCAGCCGCAGGGCGTCCCAGACCGTCTCGGGGCCGGTGGTCTCGCCCGCGTGCGGGACGCTGCGCAGACCGACCGCCCGCGCCCGGTCGAAGTACGGCTTGAACTGCGGGCGCGGCACGCCGATCTCCGGGCCGCCGAGGCCGAAGCTGACCAGGCCCTCGGGGGCGAGGTCGACGGCGAGCCGGGCGGTCTCCTCGGCGGCGGCCAGACCGGCCTCGCCGGGGATGTCGAAGCACCAACGGAGCACGACGCCGAGGTCCTTCTCGGCCCGCACCCGGGCGTCCTCGATGGCCTCCATGAAGGCGATGTCGGGGATGCCCCGGCTGACCGAGGAGTACGGCGTGATGGTCAGCTCCGCGTACCGGATGTTCTGCCGGGCCATGTCCTCGGCGACGCCGTAGGTCAGCGCGCGGACGTCCTCGGCGTCGCGGATCAGGTCGACGACGCTGAGGTAGACCTCGATGAAGTGGGCGAAGTCGGTGAAGGTGAAGTACTCGGCGAGGGCGGCCGGGTCGACCGGCACCTTCGACCGGCCGCGGTGGCGCGCGGCCAGCTCGGCGACCACCCGCGGCGAGGCCGAGCCCACGTGGTGGACGTGCAGCTCCGCCTTGGGCATCCCGGCGATGAACGCCTCGATGCCCCGGTTCGCGGTGGGGTTTCCGATCCGACTTCCGTCCGGCTGGACCACGGTGGTGCCCTTCTTCTCTACGCGCGTATCAAGCTGTGTCCGCAAGGATAAGCACAGGTGGCTCACCCCCCGAGGGCAACCGCCACGGTGTGGATGAGCAGTCCCGCCAGCGCTCCGACCACGGTCCCGTTGATCCGGATGAACTGCAGGTCACGGCCGACGTTGGCCTCGATCTTGCGGGACGCGTCGTCCGCGTCCCAGCCGGCCACGGTCTCGGAGATCAGCGAGGTGATCTCCGCACGGTAGGTGTCGACGAGGTACTGGGCGGCGTCCTGGAGCCAGCCGTCCACCTTGGCCTGGAGCTTCGGCTCGGTCGCCAGGCGCGCGCCGAAGTCACGCACGCCGTCACGGATGCGCCGGCGCAGCTCGCTGTCCTCGTCCTCGGCCGCGGTCAGCACCAGGGCGCGGACGGCGGCCCAGGTGGAGGCGATGAGCTCCTGCACCTCGGGGCGGACCAGCAGGTCGGCCTTGGCCCGCTCGACCCGGGCGATGGTCTCCCGGTCGCTCTGCAGTTCGGTGGCGAAGTCGGCGAGGAAGTTGTCGACGGCGCCGCGCGCGGCGTGGTGCGGGTCGTCCCGGATGTCGGTGACGAACCGCATCAGCTCCTTGTAGACCCGCTCGCCGACCTGGTGGTCGAGGAACCTCGGCGTCCAGCCCGGGGTCTTCTGGGTGACCCGCTGGACCACCTCCTCGTGGTTCTCGGTCAGCCAGTCGTGCACCCGGACGGCGATCAGGTCGACCACGCCGTGGTGGCCGCCGTCGGCGACCACCCTGCCGAGCATCCGGCCCATCGGCTCGGCGACCGAGGTGGCGGCGGCCCGCCTGGTCACCGCCTCGCCGACGACCGCCTGGACGTCGTCGTCGCGCAGCACCGCGAGGACGCCGCGCAGCGCGGCCGACGCCTCCTTGGTGACCCGCTCGGCGCTGCCGGGCGCGGCCAGCCACTCCCCCAGCCGGCGGGCGATGCCGAGCGCGGCGAGCCGGCCGCGCACCACCTGGCCGGAGAGGAAGTTGTCGCCGACGAAGTCGCCGAGCGACTTGCCGAAGGCGTCCTTCTTGGTCGGGATGATCGCGGTGTGCGGGATCGGCAGGCCGAACGGACGGCGGAAGAGCGCGGTCACCGCGAACCAGTCGGCGAGCGCGCCGACCATGCCCGCCTCGGCGGCGGCGGCCAGGTAGCCCGCCCAGGCGCCGGCACCGGCCGCCTTCGCCCAGGTGGCCAGGGCGAAGACCAGGGTCGCGAAGGCCAGCAGGCCGGTCGCGATGGTCTTCATCCGGCGGACGCCGCGTCTCTTCTCCTCGTCGGCCGCGGTGAACCGGACCCCGGGCCCGGTCCCGCTGAAGGCATCGTCACTCACCCCGCCAGTCTGCCCGTTGCCGGCGCGTGCGGAGGGCGCGCCCCACAAAGACGCGCCCCCGCGATGGGAACGCCGTGCGCCCGGCCCGGCCACCGGACCGGACGCACGCCCGCCGCGCCGGGGCCGGTCAGCCGATCGCGACCTCCGCGTACATCCGGGCGATCACGTCCTCGATGGCCGGCTCGCGGACCGACAGGTCGACCATCGGGTACCGGTCGGCGACCGCGGCGACGATCGGGGCGGCGCTCTGCTGGGCCGGGAAGGCCAGCCACTGCCGCGGCCCGTCGACCTTCACCACCCGGGCGCCGGGCACCTCGATCGGCGGCCGCGCCTCGGCGAGGTCGACGACCAGGGTCCGCTCGCTGTCGCCCGCCGCGTGCAGCCCCTCCAGGCCGCCGTCGTAGACGACCCGGCCGTGGTCGATCACCATGACCCGGCCGCAGAGCTGCTCGATGTCGGTGAGGTCGTGGGTGGTGAGCAGCACGGTGGTGCCCTCGTCGCGGTTGACCTCGCGCAGGAAGTCGCGCACCCGGCCCTTGCTCACCACGTCCAGCCCGATGGTGGGCTCGTCCAGGTAGAGCACCTGCGGGTCGTGCAGCAGCGCCGCCGCCAGGTCCCCGCGCATCCGCTGGCCGAGCGAGAGCTGGCGCACCGGGGTGTCCAGCAGGGCGCCGAGGTCGAGCAGTTCGACGCAGCGCCGGAGGTTGGCCCGATATCGGTGCTCGGGGATGCGGTAGATCCGGCGGGCCAGCTCGTAGGAGTCCCGGAGCGGGAGGTCCCACCAGAGCGTGGTGCGCTGCCCGAAGACGACGCCGATCCGGCGGGCCAGCGCGACGCGCTCCCGGGCCGGGTCGACGCCGGCGACGCGCAGCCGGCCGCCGGAGGGCACCAGGATGCCGGTGAGCATCTTGATGGTGGTGGACTTGCCCGCCCCGTTCGGGCCGATGTAGCCGACGCATTCGCCGGCCTCCACCGTGAAGCTCAGCCCGTCCACCGCGCGGACCTCGCGCTTCTCGCGCTTCAGCCGGCCGGCCTTGGCGCGGACGGTGAAGGTGCGGCGGACGTCGTCGAGTTCGATCAGTGCCATGGGAGTCCTGCTTTCGAAGGGGGTTCGGGGCCGGGTCAGCTGCCGGTGCCGCGGTAGGCCCGCAGTCCGGCGCGCCAGGCCAGTCCGGCCGCCACCAGTGCGAGGACGGCGGCGATCGGCGAGGCGTACTGGAAGGCGGTCGGCAGGCCGAGCGGGTCGGGCCGGTCGAGGATCCGCAGCGCGGGCAGCCAGTTGACGAATGCCAGCGGGACGCCGAACACGGTGCCCGCCACCAGCTCCTTGGCGAAGACGGTCGGCGGGTAGTGCAGCACGGTGGCGCCGCCGTAGGTGAAGGCGTTCTGGATCTCCTTGGCCTCGCCCCACCAGAACTGGAGGGTGGCGAAGCCCACGAACACCGCGGCGAAGATCGCCGTGCCGCAGACCAGCAGGGACGGGACGAGCAGCACCCGGTCCCAGGTCCAGTCGACGTCCAGGGCGGCCAGCGACCAGGCCAGCACCCCGACCGCCTGCACCGGCCGGCCGATCCGGCGCAGCGAGAAGCGCTCGGCGCAGACCTGGGCCAGCGCCGGGGCGGGCCGGATCAGCATGGTGTCCAGCGTGCCCGCCCGGATCCGCTGGCCCAGGCCGTCGACGCTGCCGACCAGCAGGTTGGCCATGCCGAGCGCGAAGCCCGAGGTGCCGTAGAGGAAGCCGAGCTCGGGCAGCGTCCAGCCGCCGAGCCGGTCGGTGTGCCGGAACATCAGGATCACTACGACGAAGTCGAGGAAGGTGATCACCAGGTTGGCGACGAGCATCAGCACGAAGGACGCCCGGTAGGACATCGTCGCCCTGGTCCACATCGCGGCGGTGAGCCACCAGGCGCGCAGCGCCCAGCGGGTCCGGGCGAGCAGGCCCCGCTCGGTCGGGAGCGGACCGGTGGAGAGCGGGTCGTTCGGGAGCGGGTCGTTCGGGAGCGGGCCGTTCGGGAGCGGGTCGTTCGGGAGCAGGTCGTTCGGGAGCGGGCCGCCTCCGGCGGGCGGGGCCGCGGCGCGGGCGAGGGCCGGCTCAGCCACCCTGGACCACCACCTTGCGGGTAGCGAGCAGCTGGACGCCCCGGCCGAGGAGGACCAGCCCGAGGCCCCAGAAGAGTTGGAAGCCGAGCGCACCGAGCAGCGCGGCCCCGGTCGAGCGCTCCAGGAAGACGTCGGTCGGCACCTGGATCAGCGCGGCCCACGGCAGCACCGGCGCGATCTCGCCGAGCAGGCCGGGGAAGAGCGCCAGCGGCAGCAGCATCCCGGAGAAGAACATCGACACCACCAGCATCACCGAGCGCACCCCCTCCGAGTCGTGCAGCCAGAAGCCGGTGAGCGAGACGAGGAAGCGCAGCCCGAAGCTGACCACCACCGCGAGCAGCACCGACAGCAGGAAGTACAGCCAGGTCAGCGGGTGTTCGGGCAGCCGGACCCGGAAGACCAGCGCCCCCGCCAGCATCGGCAGGGTGCCGCGGGCGAGCAGGTGGTAGCCGGCCCGGCCGAGGTCGGTGGCCAGCCACCAGCCCTGGAAGTCCACCGGGCGGTAGAGGTCGATGGCGATGTCGCCGCTGCGGAACCGGTCCTGGACGTCGTCCTGGAAGCCGCCGCCCCAGACCGCGACGGTGACCAGCAGCGCCTGGCTGACCCAGATGTAGGTGACGGCGGCGCTCTGGTCGTAGCCGCCGAGGCCGGGCCGGGCCTGCCAGAGGGCGACGAAGGTGTAGGCGAGGATGAAGCCGAAGACGGTGTTGGTGAAGGCCCCGGCGAGGGTGGCGGCCCGGTAGGTGGCGTAGCGGCGGAAGGCTCCGCGGGCGATGGCGAGGTAGAGCGCCACCGCGGCGCCCGGACCGCCGGCGGCGCCCGCGGGATGTGGAGCACCACGGGGATCGGGATCGGGAGGGTGTCGGAACCGCGACTCGGCGGGAAGAGCGTTCGACATATTGTCTCCTTGTCGACAAATAGGAGCGGGCAGGTGTCCCGGGGACACCGGCGCACGCGGACCGGCCCCGGCCGGCCCCACCCGGGGGGGGTGCCGGGTCAGGCGGGCGGAGCTGCCCGAACTGGGTGCGCTATGTGGTTCGCACCTTTCACCGTACCTCCGGCGATCTTCCCGCGCACCCGGTTATTCCAACGCCTGATCACGGGTCAAATAGCACATAATCGCGGCATGACCTTGAGGGCAGACCACAGCACCCGGCGCAGCGCCAGACGGGCCGCCCGCCGCGAAGCCCGCCGCGCCAAGCCGCTGTGGCGCCGGCTCCTGCCCACCTGGCGGGTCACCCTCGGCGCGCTCACCGCGACCCTGCTGCTCGCCGTCGGCTCCTTCGCCGTGCTCTACCTCATCGTCCCCGTGCCCGACGCCAACGCCCACGCCGTCGCCCAGAACAACATCTACCTCTACGCCGACGGCACCACCGAGATCGCCCGCACCGGCGCCGTGAACCGCACCGACGTCACGATCGACCAGATCCCGCTCGACACCCGGCACGCCGTCGTCTCCGCCGAGGACCGCACCTTCTACCGCAACGGCGGCATCGACCTGAAGGGCATGGTCCGGGCCGGCTGGAACACCCTCACCGGACGCGGCACCCAGGGCGGCTCCACCATCACCCAGCAGTACGTCAAGAACTACTACCTGACGCAGGACCAGACCATCGAGCGCAAGGGCCGCGAACTCTTCATCGCGCTCAAGGTCGACCAGCAGCGCAGCAAGGACCAGATCCTCACCGGGTACCTCAACAGCAGCTACTTCGGCCGGGGCGCCTACGGCATCCAGAGCGCCGCCCACGCCTACTACGGCACCGACGTCTCCCGCCTCACCCTCCCCCAGGGCGCCTACCTCGCCGCCCTGCTCCAGGCCCCCAGCGCCTACGACGTCAAGACCGCCACCCCCGCCAACCGCGAGAAGGCCGTCGCCCGCTGGAACTACACCCTCGACGGCATGGTCCAACTCGGCTTCCTCAGCCCGGCCGACCGCGCCGCCACCACCTTCCCCGACCCGATCGACCCCCAACCCGCCACCGGGCTCAAGGGCCAGTCCGGCTACCTGGTCGGCGTCGCCGACGACTACCTCGTCTCCGCCGGCATCATCGACGCCGCCACCCTCAAGTCCGGCGGCTGGCGCATCACCACCACCTTCGACAAGCCCCGCCAGGACGCCTTCGTCCAGGCCGTCCAGCAGGAACTCACCGCCGAACTCGACCCGGTGGCCCGGCCCGCCACCGACACCGACGTCCGGGTCGCCGGCGCCTCCGTCGAACCCGCCACCGGCCGGGTCGTCGCCGTCTACGGCGGCCCCGACTACGCCAAGCAGCCCTACAACGACGTACTGCGCCAGGACAACCAGATCGGCTCCACCTTCAAGGCCTTCGACCTCGCCGCCGGCCTCACCTCCGGCCGCAGCAGCGGCGACGGCCGCCCGATCACCACCGAGACCCGCTACGACGGCACCAGCGAACGCCCCGTCACCGGCGGCCCCACCCCGTACGCCCCGCCCAACGAGGACGGCATCGACTACGGCAGCATCACCCTGCGCTACGCCATGGTGAAGTCCGTCAACTCGGTGTACGCCCAGGAGGGCGTCGACGCCGGACTCGCCCACGTCCGCGACACGGCCGTCCGGCTCGGCATCCCCGACAACGTCCCCGGCATGGACCCGGCCAACACCTCGATGACGCTCGGCACCGCCACCCCCAGCGCCCTCAACCTGGCCGGCGCCTACGCCGGCCTCGCCAACCACGGCCAGACGTACGCCCCCTGGTCGGTCGGCAAACTCGAACGCGTCAACTCCGGCGGCGCCATCGACGTCCCCAAGATGCCTGAACACGTCCCCACCAGCGCCCTCGACCGGGGCGCCGCCGACGCCGTCACCGACGTCCTGCGCGACGTCGTCAGCACCCGCGGCACCGGCGCCGCCGCCCTCGACCTCGGCCGCCCCGCCGCCGGCAAGACCGGCACCACCGACTCCAACCTCTCCGCCTGGTTCGCCGGCTTCACCCCCGAACTCGCCACCACCGTCGGCCTGTTCCGGGAGAACCCGAAGACCCACGCCAAGGAGCCGCTGTCCGGCACCGCCGGCTACGAACGGATCAACGGCGGCGCCTTCCCCACCCGGATCTGGACGGCCTACATGGCCGACGCCCTCGACGGCACCGACGTCCAGCGCTTCGACCTCCAGACCGGCCGCGGCACCACCCAGACCGGCGGGCCGACCGGCAGCGGCTCCCCCTCCCCGTCGCCGTCGCCCAGCGCCACGGCCACCGCCACCACCACCGCGCCGACGCACACCCCGACGCCGTCCGCCCCCGCCCCGCCCAGCCCCAGCAGCCGGCCCACCGAGACGGCGCCGGCGCCCAGCCCCGAGGCCCCCGCCCCGACCGGCACCCCGGAACAGCCGCCCGCGCCCACCAACCGACCCACCGCGCCGCCGCGGCCGACGCACACCCCGACCGCGCCCCCGAGCACCCCGCCCCCGGCCGACGACACCAGCACCCCGCCGACCCGCCCGGCCACCGCCCAGCCCCCCGCACCGGCCGACGGACACCCCGCCGGACAGGCCCCGTAGCACCCGGAGCCCCAGAGCCCCAGAGCCCTCCATCGGCGCCCCCAGGACCTCAGGACCTCAGGACACCAGCTCCCGCTCCAGCGGCGTCCGGAACCGCGGCGTCACCCGCACCTGGCCCAACCAGCCCGCCAACCGCGCCGCCTCCACCTCGACCGCCGCCCGCGCCTCGGCCCCGGCATCCGCCAGGAACCGCCACACCAGCTCACCGTCGGGGCGCTGCGCCCAGCCGCCGACCACCCGGCCGTACCACCAGAGCGTCGGCCCGGCGTTGCCCGCCCGGTCGAACAGCGCCGGCACGTCCTCAGGCCGCAGGTACCAGTCCCGCCCGCGCCAGCCCATCACCGTCGGATCCAGCGCCGGCAGCAGCGCCGCCCACGGCTCCGGCTCCGCCACCGGCCCGTCGTCCCCCGGCAGCACCAGGCCCGCCACCGCGCCGGCCAGCGCCACCTCCACCGCGCCGACGTCCCCCAGCGCCCTGCGGGTGTCCCCCAGCGTCCAGCCCGTCCACCACTTCACGTCCTCGACCGTCGCCGGACCGTACGCCGCCAGCCAGCGCCGGACCACCTCGGCCTTCGCCTCCCGCACCGGCACGTCCGGCCACTGCGGCACCGGCGCCCACGGATAGCTGCTGCTCAGCCACGAACCGCGCGGCCGCGAGCGCCGCACGTGCCCGTCCGAGGCCAGCAGCCGCAGCAGCCGGCTGCCCACGCTCTGCCGGGCCTCGTACGGCTTGCCCTGCGCCATCAGCATCGTCTCGCGCAACGCCGGTACGTCCTCGGCGAGTTCGGACGTCGTCGCCTCGCCCCGCACGGCCAGCGCCGCCAGCACGGCCCGCTCCGTCGCGGCCAGCCGCGGCTCGTCCCACCCCTCGGCGAACTCCCGCAGGTGCTTCACCAGCGTGGCCCGCTCCTTGACCGCGATCGCCCGCGCCGCCGCGGAGCTGACGTACGGGGCGAACTCCTCCGTCACCGCGAAGAGGGTGCGCCGCATCGACAGCAGCTTCACCAGCGAGACGTCCTCGTACAGCGCCCGCTCCACCTCCGCCGCCGAGGGCTCCGCCAGCCGCGCGCAGGCCGACAGGTAGACCGTCGCCGCGTCCGTGGCGTGCAGCCCGACGACCGCGTCCGCCACCTCCTCCACCCGCGCCGCCCGCTCGGCCCGCGCCAGCAGGTGCCGCCGCCCGACCCGGGCCCGGCGCTGGTCGTCACCGATCGAAGGCACCCCGCCCGAAGGCACACCGCTGCTCATGCCCGGACCCTACTGCCGACCCCCGACAACCGCCCGGACACGACGGTGCGGGCCGCCGCGCCCTCGGCGCGCCGACCCGCCCGGAAAGCCCTCACGGGGTGCCAGCCCGGACCCTCAGAGGTACAGCCCGGTCGAGCCCTCCGCGTCGCCGAAGCGCATCGCGGCCACCGCGTGCAGGTCACGCTCGCGCAGCAGCACGTAGGTGGCGCCGCGGACCTCGACCTCCAGCTTGTCCTCCGGGTCGTACAGCACGCGGTCACCGGGCTCCACCGAGCGGACGCTCTGGCCCACCGCGACGGCCTCGGCCCAGGTGCACCGCTTGCTGAGCTCCGCGGTGGCCGGGATGAGGATGCCGCCGGTCGAGCGGCGCTCGCCCTCGCTGCCCTCGGTCTTCACCAGGACGCGGTCGTGCAGCATCTTGATCGGCAGCTTCTCGCCCAGCCGGTCGTGGCGCGGCGGGTCCTGCTCGGGGGAGGTGGTCCGCTGGGTCGGTTCGTCGTTCGTACTCACGACCCCGAAGGTACCGCTCCGCGGCGCCCCGCGTGACCCCGGACCGGCATCCGGCGGGCCGGGTGCGGTGGCACCCGGCCCGGCAGGACCCCGCCCCTCAGCCCTTGCGGCGCTTGCGGGCCGAGGCGACCAGCAGCACCAGGCCCACGCCGACCAGCGCGGCGGGCACGATCCGCTCCTTGCGCGGCTGCCCCTTCTCGTCCACGAACTGCGCCCTGGCCTGCTCGACCAGCCCGCTGGCCGCCACGTACACCCGGCCGGCCTTCTCCTCCACGGAGGCCACGGCCTTCGCCTTGACCTGGGCCGTGATGGTGCTCGGGTGGACGCGCATGGCGAGCTCGTCCAGGGTCGCGGCCAGCTGGGTGCGGGTGCGGGTGATGTCCGCCTCGATCTGAGCCGTCGTCCGCGCCGACTTGTCCTTCGTGCTCGCCTCGCCCACTCGGGCCACCCCAATTCACTGATGTTGTCCTGTGCGACTGACCCAGTTTGTCAGCTGCCGCCCCGGCCCGCGCGGCCCCACCCACCATCGGAGGTAAGTTGACCGTGGTACGACCACCCGTCCACGCACCAGGAGAGTCCCCCGTGAGTGAGCGTCTCCAGCCCGGCGACACCGCACCCGCCTTCAGCCTGTCCGACGCCGACGGCAACCAGGTGTCCCTCGCCGGCCACCTCGGCCGGAAGGTGATCGTCTACTTCTACCCCGCCGCGCTCACCCCCGGCTGCACGAAGCAGGCCTGCGACTTCACCGACAACCTGGAGGTCTTCGCGGGCGCCGGGTACGACGTCATCGGCATCTCGCCGGACAAGCCGGAGAAGCTGGGCAAGTTCCGCGAGGCCGAGGACCTCAAGGTCACCCTGCTCTCCGACCCGGAGAAGAAGGTGCTGGAGGCCTACGGCGCGTTCGGCGAGAAGAAGCTGTACGGCAAGACCGTCACCGGTGTGATCCGCTCCACCGTGATCGTCGACGAGCACGGCAAGGTCGAGCACGCCCTGTACAACGTCAAGGCCACCGGCCACGTCGCCAAGCTGCTGCGCGACCTCAAGGTCGAGGCGGCCTGACAGCCGCCCCCGCGGGGGCGGAAACGAAGCGGTGGCGGCGCACCCCCCGACCGGGTGCACCGCCACCGCGTCTCTCACCTCAGCGAGCCACGCTCATCGGATCGACCGATCAGCAGGCCCCGAGGTCGCTCCAGACGCCCCACGAGCCACTGGCACTGGGGTCGTCGCCCTTGGTCCACCACTTGTTCTGGTAGTAGTGCCCCTTCCAGGACACCTTGGTGGTGGACGCGTAGGTGGTGCCCGCGTCCCAGCCCGGCGCGCCCGTGCAGGCCCCCGAGGTCGGGGTCGCGGTCGGGGTCACCGTGGGCGTCACGGTCGGCGTGACGGTCGGCGTCACCGTGGGCGTGACCGTCGGGGTCACGGTGGGCGTCACGGTCGGCGTGACCGTGGGCGTCACGGTCGGGGTGACCGTCGGCGTCGCGGTCGGCGTCGCGGTGCCGCCGCCCGTGCTGCCGCGGGTCAGGTCGCCCTTCAGGCCGTACAGCGTGCCGGCGACGTTGACCGTCCAGTTCGACGGCGTCGAGACCGGCAGGTAGTAGACGAAGTCCAGGTCCACCGAAGCGCCCGGCGCCAGCGACTGCCAGCCCGGCAGCTTCACCGAGACGCGGTTGTAGGTGCCCTTGAGGCCGCCCACGTTGCCCGGACCGGGGTTGTCCTGCTTGATGACGGTCAGCCCGAACCCGGACTGGTCCTTGGCGTTGCCCGGGGCCGAGTTGCTGTAGTCGAACTGGAACTCGGTCCCGCCCGGCAGGGTCAGCGTCGAGTTGTTGACGATGTGGATCTTCGGGTTGATCGGGTAGTTCGAGTCGCCCAGCGCGAAGTTGGTGAACGACACGTCGACCGGCAGGGTCTGCTGCGGCAGCGCGATCGTCGAGCGGGTCGCGTTGTACGGCGAGGCCGCCTTGAACTTGTCGTACATCAGCGAGGTCAGCGTCGAGCCGGGCACGTACTGGCCCTTGCCGCCGTTGGCCGCCGCGTCCCACTTGTAGTCGCCCGCGAGCTCCCAGATCATCGCGCCGCCGGCGCCCTGGTTGACGATGTAGTCCGCCTTGGCGGCCACCGACTGCTCGTCCTCGGTGGAGAGGAACACCTTCTTGGTGTCGTTCCACAGCCACGGCGCCACCAGGGTGGAGCTGTAGTTGCGGGTGTAGGTGCCCTGCAGGGCGGTGTCGGTCACGCCGTACTTGGAGAGGTAGTCGGGCACGATGCCCTTCTCCAGGTTCTTCGCGTGCCACATCGGGTTCGAGCCCGCCGGGGACTCCTTGCCCGCGTCGTCCTTGTCGTTCCAGATGTTGTCGATGCCGACCGCGCCGTCACCGCACGAGGTCAGCCCGGCGCCCACCGGGCAGGTGGTCGCGGACGCGGTGCCCCAGAGGCCGTTGGTCCCGCCGGTGACGTTCTTGAACCCGCGGGTGTAGTACGGCAGGCCGACGTTGATCCGGCCGCCCGGCATCGAGCCGCGGAAGTAGTGGTACGACCAGTCGGCGTTCAGGTAGCCGATGCCGCCGTACTGGCCGGTGCCGTACACGTTGGCCGCCGCCAGCTCGCCGTCCTTGCCGTCGTCGAACAGCGAGGCGTTCGGGCCGACGTACTTGTTCCAGGCGCCGTGCAGGTCGTACGACATGATGTTGACGTAGTCCAGGTACTGCGCGATCTGGAAGGTCTCCATGCCGCGCAGCAGGTAACCGGACGACGGGGCCGCGACCGAGAGCAGGTAGTGCTTGCCGTCGGCGGCGCCGGCCCGGTCCAGCTTCTCGCGCAGCGTCTTCATCAGCGCCGCGTAGCCCTTGGCCAGCGAGGCGCGCTTGCCGTTGGCGAGCTGCCAGTCCAGCGGGTTGCCCGCGTCCTTCATCGAGGTCGGGTACTCGTAGTCGACGTCGACGCCGTTGAAGCCGTACTTCTTGATGAAGTCGACCGAGGAGTTGGCGAAGGCGTCGATGCCCGCCTGGTTGACGCTGCCGTCCGGGTTGACCGTCAACGAGTAGAAGCCGCCGGAGTTGACGCGCTTGCCGTCGTCGCCGAAGTACCCGCCGGTCTCGGTCCAGCCGCCCACCGAGATCATGGTCTTGACGTTCGGGTGCTGCTTCTTGAACTTCGTCAGCAGGTTGAAGTGGCCCTTGTAGGGCAGCGACGGGTCCAGCTCGGCGCCGGGCACGCCCGGGAAGGAGATCCCGGTCGCCTCGTTCTTGTCGTTGTCGGTGCCGACCGAGATCTTGTTGTCGCTGCCGACGTGCCCGAACGCGTAGTTCAGGTGGGTGACCTTGTCCCAGGGGATGTCGCTCACCAGGTAGGGCGGGGTCCCGTCCTTGCCGGTACGCCAGCCGGTGAAGTAGCCGATGACGCGGCGCTGGTGGTCCGCGCCCATCTTCTCGCGGCCCTCGGTGTCGTAGACGCTGCAGTACGGGACGTCCACCCCGGGCGTCTGGTACATGCCGTCCGGCCGACAGGCCGCGTTGTCGACGGTGGCGGACGCCTGCGAGGGCGCCGCACCCAGCGTCGCCATCAGCAGGCCGGCCAGGCCGGCGACCGCCAGCGAGGCCATGCCCGCCCGGGCGGCCGGGTTCTTGGAATGCCGGGCAGCGGTGGGACGCCGCTCGGCCGTGCTTCGGATCAACACTCGGTCCTCCGGGAGAGAGTGTCGGCGCATGCCTGTGGGGGAGCACGCACGTGGGGGAATGCAGATTGGCGCTGAAGCTATGTGGTCTGAACCACAAAGGTCAATAGGTCTGTACCAATTGGTAATCAAATCCCCAACAACACCGGTCGAACGGCTGATACCCGTCGGTCAGCCGTCCGCATGCCGACGACTGTGCCGGGCCACCCGGACCCGCGTCCCACAGGCCGTCGAACACCACGCCCGACGCGCGTGCCGCTGCAGGAAGAACAGGATGCAGCCCGGCGCCGGACAGGCCCGCAGCAGCTCCCGCCGACCCCCCGTCAGCAACTCCACCGCCGCCTGCGCCACCCGCCCCAGCAGCACCGCCCCACGCTCCCCCGCGGCCGTCCGGCGCACCCCCCGCGCGGCCGCCCCCGGCCCCAGCTCCACCCACCCCGGCGCCGCCCGCACCGCCGCGTTCACCACCGCCACCTCCGCCGCCCCCGCCGGCTCACCCGCCACCACCGCCGTCAGCACCGCCCGCAGGGCCCCGCGCAGCTCCAGGAACGCCGCCAGCTCCGCCGGCCCCGGCGACCCGGCCGGGACGCTCGCCAGATCCAGCTCGACGGCGTGCCGGTCCACCCAGACCGCCAGGTCCGACGGCTCCACCAGAACGTCCACCAGATGCCCGCGCAGACCACCCCGCACGAAGGTGCTGTTCACCAGATCCAGCGCGAGATGCTCACCGCCGACCGGCATCTCGTCCACCGCGCCACGCTCCACCATGCCCATGCCTAACGGTAACGCCACTTGCCACCGGTTAGCCAAAGCCCGCAGACTAACGCTTACCTGC
Source organism: Kitasatospora sp. NPDC005748 (assembly GCF_040630735.1). NCBI lineage: Bacteria > Bacillati > Actinomycetota > Actinomycetes > Kitasatosporales > Streptomycetaceae > Kitasatospora > Kitasatospora sp. NPDC005748. Next base: position 66,744 of record NZ_JBEXYD010000033.1, on the reverse strand, counting down.
CCTCTCACGCGTTAGGAAATGCCTTCGCCATGCCCCTTTCCAGCCAAGCCCCCGCCCGACCCGCCCCCACCGCCGTCCTCACCTCCACCGCCACCGCCGTCACTGCCCTGCTCACCCTCGCCGCCCTCGGCACCCTCACCCGCCAACCCCTCCTCATCCCCCCGCTCGCCGCCTCCATGGCCCTCATCGCCGGCGCCCCCGCCCTCCCCCTCGCCCAACCCCGCAGCGTCATCGGCGGCCAACTCGTCTCCGCCCTCACCGGCTACGCCGTCCTCGCCGCCACCACCCCCGCCTACTGGTCCGCCGCCCTCGCCGGCGGCCTCGCCCTCGGCGCCATGACCCTCGCCCGCACCCCCCACTCCCCCGCGGCCGCCACCGCCGTCATCGTCACCCTCACCGCCCCCGACCCGACCCGCTTCCTCCCCCTCCTGCTCCTCGCCACCCTGCTGCTCACCGCCACCGGCCTCGCCGGCGCCCGCCTCACCCGCCGCACCTACCCGACGTACTGGTGGTGACCCCGTAACCACCCCGCCCCCCACTCGTTCGCCCCACGGGGGACGGGCGCACACAGGCCCGAAGGGGGACGACCATGCCGGTCAAGTACACCCGTGAGCTGCTGGCCTCACTCGCCGCCGAGTCGACCAGCGTGAACGACATGATGCGCAGGCTCGGCGTGCCGATGGCGGGCGGCACCCACAGCTACCTCAGCAAGCGGCTGCGGCACTACGGGATCGACACCACGCACTTCAACGAGGGCCGCCCCGACTACGGGCGCCGCCGCTACCCGCGCGAAATCCTGGCCGAAGCCGCGGCCCACAGCGACAGCATCAACGCGATGATGGTCCACCTCGGCGTCACTCCGTACGACAGCCTCTACTCGTACCTGAAGCGGCGCTTGGTCGAATTCGGCATCGACACCACCCACTTCACCTTCAGGGGCGACGGCCGTGACAGGGTCGGGGCCGTCGCCAAGGGCGCGCTGGAACACGCCGTGGCAGAGCACCGCAGCCTCCGCGGCGTGATCCTCGCCCTGGGGATGGTCGACTGCGGCAGCTCGCGGACGCTGCTGCGGGAGAGCATCGCGTTCCACCGCCTCGACACCTCCCACTTCACCGGCCGGGCCCACAACAAGGGCCGGAAGACCGGACCGCGACGCACGCCCGAGGACCTGCTCGTCCGACGCCCGCCGGGGAGTCAGCGAGTTCCGGGCGACCGCCTGCGGGCGATGCTCGTGCACATCGGGCACCCCGACGCCTGCGAGATGTGCGGCGCCCCGCCGACCTGGCTCGGACACCCCATGACCCTGGAGGTCGACCACATCAACGGCGACTGGCTCGACAACAGGCGGGACAACCTCCGCCTGCTCTGCCCCAACTGTCACTCCATCACGCCGACCTACTGCGGCCGGAACAGGAACCGGGACGCGCCGCCGGAGGCTGCCGCCGCGTAGGAGGACCCACCGCCGGAAAAGGTGCGGCCTGCTGGACGGGGAGCCGGTAGGCTGGACCTGGCATGCGCCCGTACTCCAGCTGGCTAGAGAGATACGGTTTAGGTCCGTAGTGTCGTGGGTTCGAGTCCCACCGGGCGTACCCAGCGAAACGGCCTTCTCCCCTTCGAATCGAAGGCGAGAGGGCCGTCGTCGTTCCCGCGGCTTCTCAGCCCAGCAGGTCCTTCAGGACCGGGGCCAGGGCGCGGAAGGCCTTGCCTCGGTGGCTGATGGCGTTCTTCTCCGCCGCCGTCAGTTCGGCGCAGGTGCGGGTCTCGCCCAGGGGCTCCAGGATCGGGTCGTAGCCGAAGCCGCCGTCGCCGGCCGGGGCCGTCCGCAGGGTGCCGAGGAGGCGGCCCTCGACGACGCGCTCGGTGCCGTCCGGCAGGGCCAGGGCGGCGGCGCAGAAGAAGTGGGCGCCGCGGTGCTCCGGGGCGATGTCGCCGAGCTGGGCCAGCAGCAGGTCCAGGTTGGCGCGGTCGTCGCCGTGCTTGCCGGCCCAGCGGGCGGAGAAGATGCCGGGGGCGCCGCCGAGGACGTCGACGCAGAGGCCGGAGTCGTCGGCGACCGCGGGCAGGCCGGTGGCCTGCGCGAGGGCGTGTGCTTTGAGCAGCGAGTTCTCGGCGAAGGTGACGCCGGTCTCGCGGACGTCCGGGATCTCCGGGTAGGCATCGGCGCCGACCAGTTCGACGTCGAGGCCGGCCTCGCCGAGGATGGCGCGGAGCTCGGCGACCTTGTTCTGGTTGCGGGTGGCGAGAATCAGACGGGTGGACATGAACCCACCCTAACCGGACGTCAGCCGGTGCAGACCTGGGTGAGGTTGCCGGCGGCGTCGCCGAGCGGCTTCAGGTCGGGGGCCTGCTTGTCGTTGATGGCCTGCTGGACCTTGCCGACCTGGGTGTTGAGGTCGGTGATGGCCTTGGCGACGTCGGTGTTCTTGGAGTTCTTGCCGAGGTCGTCGAGGTCGTTCTTGAGCTTCTGCAGGGCCTGGCCGGCGGCGGCCGAGTCGTTGCTGGCGTTGTTGAAGGCGGTGGTGACGTCGCTGATGTCCCCGGTGATGCGGACCGCCGTGTTGCCGCAGTCGAGCGCCTTCTGGGCGGCCGAGCAACTGACCGCGCTGAGCGGGAGGATGGCGATCAGGCCGGCCACGGCGAGGGTGGCGGGGCGGGCGATGCTCTGGGGCATCCGGTCCTCCTGGGTGCGCGGGTTCCGGAACGGAATGACGCGCCCCCGGGGGTGCGCGGTTCCCACAACGGGGTGCTGCGGGAACCGTAAGGGCTCCGGGCCCGGCCTGTACAGCGCTGGTGTCGCGGTTCGGCCACGCGCCGGAGCCCTTCGGGCACCGGTGGCGGGCTCAGCCCTCCAGGGCCTTGCGCTGGATCTCGTCCAGCTCGGCGCAGCCGAGGGTGCCGAGGTCCAGGAGCTGGTCGAGCAGGGCACGGTCGAAGGGGGCGCCCTCGGCGGTGCCCTGGACCTCGACGAAGCGGCCGTCGGAGGTGCAGACGATGTTCATGTCGGTCTCGGCGCGGACGTCCTCCTCGTAGCGGAGGTCGAGCATCGGGACGCCGTCGATGATGCCGACGCTGACGGCGCTGACGCCGCCGGTGATGGGCTGGCCCTTGGCGCGGAGGATCTTCTTCTCGCGGGCCCAGGAGACGGCGTCGGCGAGGGCGACGTAGGCGCCGGTGATGGCGGCGGTGCGGGTGCCGCCGTCGGCCTGGAGGACGTCGCAGTCGAGGACGATGGTGTTCTCGGCGAGGGCGCGGTGGTCGATGACGGCGCGCAGCGAGCGGCCGATGAGGCGGCTGATCTCGTGGGTGCGTCCGCCGATGCGGCCCTTGACGGCCTCGCGGTCGCCGCGGGTGTTGGTGGCGCGCGGGAGCATGGAGTACTCGGCGGTGACCCAGCCCTCGCCGCTGCCCTTGCGCCAGCGCGGGACGCCTTCGGTGACGCTGGCGGTGCACAGCACCTTGGTGTCGCCGTAGGAGATGAGGACGGAGCCTTCGGCGTGCTTGCTCCAGCCCCGCTCGATGGTGATGGGGCGGAGCTGGTCGGGGGTGCGGCCGTCGATGCGTGACATAGGCACCGAGCGTAGTCGGTCCGGTCGGGTGGTTCCGGCAGGGTCGGACGGGTCGTCGGTGGTGCCCGGCGGGCCCGTGGCGGGGTGCCCGAACGGTTGTGCCCGGTGCGCCGGACGGCGCCGGCCCGCCGTCCACGGGGGGCGGCGGGCCGGGTGTGCCGAGCGTGGTGGTGCCGAGCCTGGTGGGCTCAGCTCACATCATGTCCTCGATGTCGGCGGCGATCGGGTCGGCGTCGGTGCCGATGACGACCTGGATCGCGGTGCCCATCTTGACGACGCCGTGGGCGCCGGCGGCCTTCAGCGCGGCCTCGTCGACGAGGGAGGCGTCCTTCACCTCGGTACGCAGGCGGGTGATGCAGCCTTCGACCTCTTCGATGTTGTCGATGCCGCCCAGACCGGCGACGATCTTCTCAGCCTTGCTGGCCATCTGATTTCTCCCTCTGTCTCGGCCCGTCGGCTGCTCTGCCGGGTGCCGTCCTGCGCTGTGCGGGGTGCCCCGGCCGCCGGCCGGGGTCGTCGCTGTCGGTGCTGACGCGGGTTCAGCTGCCGTCGCGCTGCGCCGCAGCGCGACCAGCATCACCCGAGTTGGACCGATCTGCCACGTTAGTCCACTTTTGGCCCATTCCGGCGCGCACGGTCTGGATCTTCGTCCGAGGATGACGATCAGCGGGGCTTCTGCCCCGGTGCGCGCGGCCTGCCTCCCAAAGTGGTCTACACCAATATATGTGTACTCCGATGAACGCAGGAAGCGCCCCGGGTGTTCCTGAGCCCCGTCCGAGGGTCCCCCAGGGGGCCAGCGCTCGGCAACTGCTCTCGGAGGGCGAAGGATGAGTTCGGCAGGCGCCACAGCCCCGCGGACCACGTGGTGGCACACCTTCTACGGCGGACTCCAGAAGATGGGCCGCTCGCTCCAGCTGCCGGTCGCCGTGCTGCCGGCGGCGGGCATCCTCAACCGGCTCGGACAGCCCGACGTGTTCGGGAAGGACGGCCTCGGCTGGGACGACGTCGCCAAGGTGTTCGCGGCGGCCGGCGGCGCTCTGCTGGACTCCTCGCTCGGCCTGCCGCTGCTGTTCTGCATCGGGGTCGCGATCGGCATGGCCAAGAAGGCGGACGGCTCCACGGCACTGGCGGCCGTGGTGGGCTTCCTGGTCTTCTACGCCGTGCTGCACGCCTTCCCGGAGGACTGCAAGCTGCCGACCGTCCTGGTCGGCAACCAGTGCGTGGACTTCACCTCGGCCAAGTCGGCCGCCGCGACCTACCAGAACCCGGGCGTCCTGGGCGGCATCCTGATCGGCCTGCTGTCGGCGTGGCTCTGGGTGCGCTACCACCGCACCCGGCTGGTCGACTGGCTCGGCTTCTTCAACGGCCGCCGGCTCGTCCCGATGATCACCGCCGTGGTCGGCATGCTGCTGGCGGTGCTGGCGGTCTGGGCCTGGCCGCCGATCGGCCGCGCCTTCAACGACGTGAGCCAGTGGCTGGCCGACCTGGGCGCGGGCGGGGCCGGCATCTTCGGCGTGGCCAACCGCGTACTGCTGCTGATCGGCATGCACCAGTTGCTGAACACCTTCGTCTGGTTCCAGTTCGGCGACTTCACCAAGCCCGACGGCATGGTCGTGCACGGCGACATCCCGCGCTTCCTGGCCGGTGACCCGACGGCGGGCCAGTTCACCTCCGGTTTCTTCCCGATCATGATGTTCGCCCTGCCGGCGGCGGCGCTGGCGATGGCGCACGCGGCCAAGCCGCACCGCCGCAAGGAGATCTACGGGCTGATGCTCTCGGTCGGCCTGACGTCCTTCGTGACCGGCGTCACCGAACCGATCGAGTACTCCTTCGCCTATGTCGCGCCCGCGCTGTACGCGGTGCACGCGCTGCTGACCGGCGCCTCGATGGCGATCACCTGGGCGCTCGGGGTGCACGACGGGTTCAGCTTCTCGGCCGGCCTGATCGACTACGCGATCAACTGGAGCCTGGCCACCAAGCCCTGGCTGATCATCCCGATCGGGCTCTGCTTCGCCGTCGTGTACTACGCGCTCTTCCGGTTCATCATCGTGAAATTCAACATGAAAACACCCGGACGCGAGGACGACGACGAGGTCGAGGACGTGACCAAGGCATAAACCGAGCGTCACCGGACGCCCGCCGGAATAGGCCCTCGGACCCTTGGTCCGGGGGCCTTCGGCATATTCGCGAAAGGACGATCGTCCCGGCCGGAAAACCATTCCCGGACCGGTCCGGGAAATTCGGCGGCCGGCCCCGCCGCCGACGGGGCGCCGGGCCGGCACCCGGCGCCCGGCGGCCCGTGGCCCGGCCGGGACAGGGCCGCGGCGCCCCGGCGGCGGCCGGACGGGCGGTCTCCGGCGAAGCCGGCGACCCGGGTGGGGGGAAGATCACCGCCGCCGCGCGGCGCACCGCGCGGCAATGCGTCACCGTACTCGCCCACCGGCTTCGCCTTTGGTTTCTCCGAGCCGGCGAGGGCGGCCGCCGAGTCCGGTCGCAATGCGGCGGCTAATACCCGCGGCGGGTTCAGGGGGTCCGGCACATCGCACCGGCCCCTCGCCGCGAGCCCGGCACCGGCCGCGCCCCGGCCGTCCGGCACCCGCGGCGACGCCCGGCCCGGCGGCGGACGGCGCCCGGCGGGAGCGGCCGGCCGCCCGCGCCCGCCGGCTGCCGCCGCCCTCCCGGCCGTCCGTCCGGGGGTCGCCGGGCCCGCCGGGGTTGCCCCGGCCTTTTTGTTGCGCAAATAGCCAAAATCCCAATCACGGCGGGTAATCATGATCGTCGATCCGCAAGTAGGTTTCGATTTCATAGCGCTTCTCACCAGCACCGCTTTCAGGGCTTCCCCCCCTTCTCCACCCGTGCTACAAAACTGGTCTACACCACGTGTGGTGTAGACCAGTTCGCGGTTCGGCCCCTCTGTGCACCTACCCCCCGACCGACCCGCCCTGCCGTTAGGAACCCACCCCCATGAGTCAGTCTGCGCAGGCACCGGCGCCCGCCGCGGCTCCGGCCACGCCAAGCCCCACCAAGAAGTTCGGCCAGAACCTGCTGCAGGGTCTGCAGAAGATCGGCCGCAGCCTCCAGCTGCCCATCGCCGTTCTCCCCGCCGCCGGTCTGCTGCTGCGGCTCGGCCAGGACGACGTGTTCGGCAAGGACGGCCTCGGCTGGGACAAGGTCGCCGCGGTGTTCAACACCGCCGGTGGCGCCGTCTTCGACAACCTGCCGCTGCTGTTCGCGGTGGGCATCGCGATCGGCTTCGCCAAGAAGGCCGACGGCTCCACCGCGCTCGCGGCCCTCGTCGGCTTCCTGGTGTACAAGAACGTGCTGACCGCGTTCCCGGTCACCGAGGCCCAGGTCCTGCCCGGCAAGGACGCGGCCGCCACGTACCAGAACCCGGGCGTGCTCGGCGGCATCGTGATCGGTCTGCTCTCGGCCGTGCTGTGGCAGAAGTACCACCGCACCCGGCTGGTCGACTGGCTCGGCTTCTTCAACGGCCGCCGCCTGGTCCCGATCATCATGGCCTTCGTCGGCACCGCCGTCGGTGTGGTCTTCGCCCTGACCTGGGGCCCGATCGGCGACGCCATCAAGAGCCTGAACGACTCCCTGATCGGTGCCGGCGCGTTCGGCGCCGGTGCGTTCGGCCTGGTCAACCGCGGTCTGCTGCCGGTCGGCATGCACCAGTTCGTGAACTCCTACGCCTGGTTCCAGACCGGTGACTTCACCAAGCCCGACGGCACCGTGGTGCACGGCGACCTGACCCGCTTCTTCGCCGGTGACCCGACCGCCGGACAGTTCATGTCGGGCTTCTTCCCGATCATGATGTTCGCCCTGCCGGCCGCCGCGTTCGCCATCGCCCACACCGCCAAGCCGCACCGCCGCAAGGCCGTCACCGGCATGATGCTCTCGCTGGCGCTGACCTCCTTCGTGACCGGTGTCACCGAGCCGATCGAGTTCTCCTTCGTCTTCATCGCCCCGGTCCTGTACGTGATCCACGCGCTGCTGACCGCCGTCTCGATGGCCGTCACCTGGGCGCTCGGCGTGCACGACGGCTTCACCTTCTCCGGTGGTCTGATCGACTACCTGCTGGCGTGGAACAAGGCCACCGACCCGTGGATGATCATCCCGCTGGGTCTCGTGTTCGGAGCGCTGTACTACTTCCTGTTCCGCTTCGCGATCGTCAAGTTCAACCTCAAGACCCCCGGTCGCGAGGACGACGAGGAGATCGAGGACGTCACCAAGGCCTGACGCCGAGGAACGACCCGCACCACTCCACGGCCCCGCCCCGCCGCTCGCTCCCCCGAGCGGCGGGGCGGGGCCGTCGCGCGTCCCGGCCCGGCCCGCGGCCACCGCCCGGCCGGTGGGACGACGGTTGACGAACCGGCGACCGCGCTGGTCAACTGAGGCGGTGAACGCGCCGCGCATCCTGGTCAGCCGCTGCCACATCGACTTCGGTCGTGTGTGGTCGGCCGCGTGTTGCGCCTGACCCGTCCGTTCCCCCCGCCGCCGCCCGGCTGACCTCCCGCCGCGCCCCGGCCCCCGCTTCCCCGCCTCTCGTGTCGGCCCGTACCCGGGCCACCGCCACGTACCCAGCTGCGTCCCGTGCGCGAAACGAAGATGAAGCAGCGCACGCACGAGGAAAGTCAAGGCCACGCCATGCCGCGCCAGTTGCACCTGTCCGCCGCCGTCGACAGCCCCGGCCGCTTCGACGCCGGGCACTTCACCGCCCTCGCCCGCCACGCCGAGCGCGCCGCGCTCGACTTCGTCACCCTCGACGACTCCTACGCACCCGAGCCGCACCGGCTCGACGCCCTCGCCACCTTCGCCCGGCTCGCGCCGCTGACCCGGGGGCTCGGCCTGGTCCCGACCGTCACCACCACGCACACCGAGCCGTTCCACACCTCGATATCGGTCAACACCCTGGACTGGGTGAGCGAGGGCCGGGCCGGCTGGCTGATCGGGATCTCCGACACCGAGGCGCAGGCCCGGGCCTTCGGGCGCAAGGGCGTCGCCCCGGCCGACGAGCTCTGGGCGGAGGCGGCCGACGCCGCCGAGGTCGCCGCGCGGCTCTGGGACAGCTGGGAGGACGACGCGGAGATCCGCGACGTGGCCACCGGCCGGTTCATCGACCGGGGCAAGCTGCACTACATCGACTTCGCGGGCCCGCACTTCTCGGTCCGCGGCCCCTCCATCACCCCTCGCCCGCCCCAGGGCCGACCGGTGATCGCCGTCCCGGTCTCCGCCGCCGACCTCGCCCCGGGCGCCCCCGCCGGCAGCCGGGCCCGGGTGGAGACGGCCGCCCGGTACGCGGACGTCGTCCTGCTGGACGCCCCCGGCCCGGCGGCCCGGCTGACCGCCGCCACCGAACTGCGGCTGCGGGCGGGCGAGGGCCTGCGGATCCTCGCCCGGCTCACCGCGGACCTCTCCGACGGCGCCTCGATCAGCGCGCTGATCCGGGAGGTCACCGAGGGCGGCGGCGGCGTCGACGGCTTCCACCTCGTCCCCACCGACCCGGCCCGGGACCTCGCCGCGGTGGCCGACCACGTCGTCCCGGCCCTGCGCGAGCGCGGCCTGTTCCGCACCGGCTACACCGGCACCACCCTGCGCGACCACCTCGGCCTGGCCCGCCCGGCCAACCGGTACGCCCCCGCCACTCCCGCTCCCGCCGCTCCCACGGCGACCGCCGCCGCCCACGCCGAGGTGACCCGATGACGGACCGACCGCTGAAGCAGATCCACCTCGCCGCGCACTTCCCCGGCGTCAACAACACCACGGTCTGGACCGACCCGGCGTCCCGCAGCCAGATCGAGTTCTCCTCCTTCCGCCACCTCGCGGAGACCGCCGAGCGCGGCCGGTTCGACTTCTTCTTCCTCGCCGAGGGCCTGCGGCTGCGCGAGGTCAACGGCCTGATCCACGACCTGGACGTGGTCGGCCGGCCCGAGTCGATCACCGTGCTCGGCGCGCTGGCCGCCGTCACCACCCACCTCGGACTGGCCGCCACCGTCAACGCGACCTTCAACGAGCCGTACGAGCTGGCCCGCCGGTTCGCGTCGCTCGACCACCTCTCCGGCGGCCGGGCGGCCTGGAACGTGGTCACCTCCTCGGACGCCTTCACCGGCGAGAACTTCCGCCGCGGCGGCTTCCTCGACCGCGCCGACCGGTACACCCGGGCCGCCGAGTTCGTCCAGCTGGCACGGGAGTTCTGGGACGGCGGGCAGGTCCGGCACAGCGGCCCGCAGTTCGACGTCGAGGGCCGGCTGTCGCTGCCGCGCCCGCCGCAGGGCCACCCGGTGGTGATCCAGGCCGGGGACTCCGACGAGGGCCGGGAGTTCGCCGCCGCCACCGCCGACATCATCTTCAGCCGGCACTCGACCCTCACCGCCGGCCAGGCCTTCCACGCCGACGTCAAGCGCCGGCTGGCCGCGTACGGGCGCAAGCCGGACGAGCTGAAGATCATGCCCGGGGTCACCTACGTCCTGGGCGACACCGACGAGGAGGCGACCGAGCGGGCCGCCGAGATCCGCCGCGCCCAGGTCGGACCGCAGACCGCCATCGCCTACCTGGAGCAGGTCTGGGGCATCGACCTGTCCGACCACGACCCGGACGGCCCGCTGCCCACCGCCGACCCGGTGGTCGACAGCACCGTCGTCCAGGGCCGGACCAGGATCGGGGACCCGCTGGAGATCGCCGCCCGGTGGCGCGCGGTCGCCGCCGAGAAGCGGCTCAGCAGCCGCGAGCTGGTGATCGAGGTGACCGGCCGGCAGTCCTTCATCGGCACCCCGGCGGCGGTCGCCGAGCAGCTCGACGCCTATGTGCAGAACGACGCGGCGGACGGCTTCATCCTCGTCCCGCACCTCACCCCGGGCGGCCTGGACGACTTCGTGGACCAGGTGGTGCCGCTGCTCCAGGAACGCGGGGTGTTCCGCACCGAGTACGCCGGGACGACCCTGCGCGACCACCTCGGCCTGCCCGTTCCCGGGCGGCGCTGAGCGCCTCGGACGGGCGGGCGCCCCGCCCGGAACGGCCTCAGATCCGGCCGAGGCGGGCCGCGTGGACGCCGGCCTGGAAGCGGCTCTCCGCGCCCAGGTCGGCGGTCAGCTCGGCGACCAGCCGGCGCACCGTCCGCTCAGAGACCTCCAGCTTCCGGGCGATCGCGGCGTCCGTCAGCCCGGCCGCGAGCAGCCGCAGCACCACGTCATGACGGTCCGTCCTCCCCGCCGCCCCCGGATGCAGTTCCGGCGGGGTCGAGGCCGCCGACCAGAAGTACTCGAACAGCTCCGCGACCAGGGCGACCAGGGCCGGCTCGCGGACCACCACGGCGGCCTCCGCACGGCCGCGGACCCGGGGAGCAGCCGCGTCCGGCCCGTCCTCGGACACCCCGTCCGACAGGTCGCCCGGCGCGGGCAGGATCGCCAGCCGGGCGTCGACCACGATCAGCCGGAGCGGCAGCGAGTGCGCGACCCTGATCCGCGCCCCGGCCCCGGTCAGCTCCCGGACGTGCGCGAGCACGGCGGGCCGGCGCAACGCGGCGGCCGGGTAGACGGAGCGCAGGGCGGCGCCGCGGTCGAGGGCGAGGCGTTCGCGGGCCAACTTGCCCGCCAGGGCGGGGCCGGAGAGGTCCTGGCCGGGCCGGAGGGAGAGGGCCCGGGTGCGGGCGCCGCGGGCCGCGTCCTCCAGCAGGGCGGCGATCCGGTCGGCGCCGCGGACGAGTTCGAGGGCGACGCCGCCGGGCCGGCGGTGCTGGACCGGCAGGTAGCCGGTGTGCAGGCGGTCGACGGAGTCGCGGGCCCGGCCCAGGGCCTCGACGAGGGCGGTGACCTGGGTGTCCGCGTCGAGCAGCAGTTGGCGGACGGCGGTGTCGACGGAGACGGCGGCGTGTCCGGCCGTGCCGGTGCCGTCCGCCCCGGCGGCCGCGGTGGGCTGGAGCAGGCCGAGGGCGCGGAGTTCGGCGGTGGCGGCGGCCAGGCGGGGCTCGTCCCAGCCGAGGCCGAGGTCGGCGGCCGGGCGGCCGGGTTCGGCGAGCAGCCGGGCGTAGAGCCGGGTGGCGTCGCGGTCGGGGCCGCCGGCGGGGTGGTCGGCCCGCGCCGCACTCTCCATGCGCTCCATCGGCGCAGCGTAGTGAGGCCGGGCGCGGGCGGGCCGGGGTTTCCGAGGAGCGAGACGGCGGGCCGGGGTCTCCGAGGGGCGGGGCGGCGAGCCGGTTCCGCTCCCGGTCATGTCCGGTTGCGGCAGCGCCGGGAGGGCCCGGCCGCGGTCCGTCGGCGGCCAGGATGGGGCCATGGCTCTTCCCGAGGCTTCGACGATCTGGATGGACGGCGCGCTGGTGCCCTGGCAGCAGGCGCGGACGCATGTGCTGACGCACGGCCTGCACTACGGCACGGGGGTGCTGGAGGGCACCCGGGTGTTCGAGACGGCGGACGGTCCGGCGGTGTTCCGGCTGCCCGAGCACCTGCGCCGGCTGGACCGCAGTGCGCGGATGCTGCGGATGGAACTCCCCTACAGTGTGGAGGATTTGACCAGGGCGACGCTGGAGCTGGTCCGGGCGAACGGCCACCGGTCTTGCTATCTGCGGCACTTCGCGTTCCTGGGGTACGGCTCGATGGGCCTGGACATGCGCTTCTCGCCGACCACCACGGCGATCGCGAGTTGGCAGTGGCAGTCCCAACTGCCGGATGGCGGTGCTGGGATCAGGGTGAAGACGAGCAGTTGGCGGCGGAACGACCCGAACGTGGTGCCGCCGGCGGCGAAGGCGACCGGGCCGTACCTGAACTCGGTGCTGGCCCGCCGGGAGGCGAGCGACGCGGGGTACGACGAGGCGCTGCTGCTGGGGTCGGACGGTTCGGTGAGCGAGTGCACCGGCGAGAACGTGTTCCTGGTGCGTGACGGGGTGCTGCGGACGCCGCCGTCGAGCGCGGGCGCGTTGGAGGGGATCACCCAGGACACGGTGCTGGAGCTGGCCGCCGGTCTGGGTGTGCCGGTGCGGGTGGAGGGCCTGCTGCGCTCGGACCTGTACGCGGCGGACGAGGTGTTCCTGTGCGGGACGGCGGCCGGGGTGGTGCCGGTGCGGTCACTGGACGACCGCGAGCTGCCGTCCTCCCCCGGCCCGGTCACGGAGCGGCTGCGCGAGGCGTACGAGGCGGCGGTCTCCGGCGAGGACCCGCGCTACCGGCGCTGGCTGACGCCGGTGGGGTGAGCGTTCAGAGGTCGTAGACGGCGCCGGCTCTCGCGATGTCGACCGGTCCGGCGAAGGCGGCGGCGGCGTCCCGGCGGTTGTGTTCGGCGTCGGTCCACGGCGGGATGTGGGTGAGGACGAGCCGGCGGGCGCGGGCGGCGGTGGCGTGTTCGCCGGCCTCGCGGCCGTTGAGGTGGACGGCCCGGTAGGTGTCGCGGCCGTCGATATAGGCGGCTTCGCAGAGGAAGAGGTCGCTGTCGCGGGCGAGTTCGACGAGGGCGGCGCTCTCGCCGGTGTCGCCGGAGTAGACGAGGGTGCGGCCGGCGTGTTCGAGCCGGAAGGCGAACGCGTCGACGGGGTGGTTGACCTGGGCGACCTCGATCCGGAACGGGCCGAGGTCGAAGGCGCCGGGGGTGAGGGTCCGGAAGTCGAAGACCCCCTTCATGCCGGGGTTCTCGGGCATGTCGTAGGCGCGGGCCATCCGCTCGGCGGTGCCGGCCGGGCCGTAGACGGGCAGCGGGTCGGGGCAGCCCTCGGCCCGGTAGTTGCGGGCGACCCAGTAGGCGCAGAGGTCGACGCAGTGGTCGGCGTGCAGGTGGCTGAGCAGGACGGCGTCGACCTCGTAGAGGCTGACGTACTTCTGCAGGGCGCCGAGCGCGCCGTTGCCGAGGTCGAGCACGACGCGGTAGCCGTCGGCCTCCACGAGGTAGCTGGAGCACGGCGAGTCGGCGGACGGGAAGCTCCCCGAGCACCCCACCACGGTCAGTTTCATCCGAGCCCCTCCGCCCCGACACGTTTCGGCTGCTGCTGGTCAATGGCAGTACCGGCCGGTGAACCGGCGGGTAGCACTGCGTTCGCGTGTCGAGAGTAAGGGCGGAGGGGCACTTTGCCCCCGTCTCCGTGCCGGGCTGTGGCTGGAATCACCAGAACGCCGGGGGCGGCTCGGTGCGGTGGTTCAGCGGTGGCCGGGGCGCCGGCGGGCCCAGGCCTTGATCGTGTCGGGGTGCCAGCGGGGGTGTCCGTTGCCGTCGACGGCATCGGGGTCGGGGAGCAGGCCGTGCCGGCGGTAGTTGCGGACGGTCTCCGGCTGGACGTTGATGTGGCGGGCGATCTCGGCGTACGACCACAGGTCGGTGCTGCGGCTCACGGGTCACCTCGGGGTGCAGGGCGGACGTGCGTGATCAGCTTTCCGGGCCCCGGGAGCGGCATCCTGCGCACAACGGACTCCGTGGTCATTCCGTGACGAACCGGGAGCAGGGAACGGATAAATGCCCGACTGTCACAGCCGTCGTGGTGGTGGGGCCGGCCGGGTGCCGGGTACGGTCTGGCGCATGACTGGCTTCTGGGTGCTGCTGGCCGTGGCGGGTGCCGCGCTGCTGGCCATTGTCGTGTCGGTGCTGGTCCGGCGGGCCCGCGGCGGGCCCGCGCCCACCCGGCCGGCGCCGCGGCCGCGCCCGGCGAAGGGGCGCCCGGGCCCGGCGCCGCAGGAGATCTGGTGGGCGGAGGTGCCGTTCGAGGACGGCCCGGGGGCGAAGGACCGCCCCTGCCTGGTGCTGCGGGTCGGCGGCCGGACCGCGACCGTCGCGAAGATCACCAGCAAGCACCACGCGGAGCGGCCGGGCGTGCTGGCGCTGCCGCCCGGCTCGGTGGGCGACCGCCAGGGGCGGACCAGCTGGCTGGAGACCGACGAGCTGCGCGAGGTGCCGCTCTCGGCCTTCCGCCGCCGGGCCGGTGTGGTCGACGGGCGGATCTGGGCCCGGGCCCGGCAGGCGGTCTCGGGCTAGGGGCGTCCGGCCGGGCCGGGCCGCAGGGACGGGCCCGGAGCCTCCGTCAGGCCCAGAGCTGGCCCTGCAGGGCCTCGACCGCGGCCTCGGTCGACTCGGCGGTGTAGATGCCGGTGGAGAGGTACTTCCAGCCGCCGTCCGCGACGACGAAGACGATGTCGGCGCGCTCCGCGGCGGTGGCGGCCTTGCGGCCGACGCCGATCGCGGCGTGCAGGATGGCGCCGGTGGAGACGCCCGCGAAGATGCCCTCCTGCTGGAGGAGTTCACGGGTGCGGCGGACGGCGTCGGCGGAGCCGACCGAGAAGCGGGTGGTGAGCACCTCGGCGTCGTACAGCTCGGGGACGAAGCCCTCGTCGAGGTTGCGCAGGCCGTAGACCAGGTCGTCGTAGCGGGGCTCGGCGGCGACGATCCGCACCCCGGGCACCTTCTCGCGCAGGAACCGGCCGACGCCCATCAGGGTGCCGGTGGTGCCCAGGCCGGCCACGAAGTGGGTGACGGAGGGCAGGTCGGCGAGGATCTCGGGGCCGGTGGTGGCGTAGTGGGCGCCGGCGTTGTCGGGGTTGCCGTACTGGTAGAGCATCACCCAGTCGGGGTGCTCGGCGGCGATCTCCTTGGCGATCCGCACCGCGGTGTTGGAGCCGCCGGCGGCCGGTGAGGGGATGATCTCCGCGCCCCACATGCGCAGCAGCTCGCGGCGCTCCTCGCTGGTGTTCTCCGGCATCACGCAGACCATCCGGTAGCCCTTGAGCTTGGCGGCCATGGCGAGCGAGATGCCGGTGTTGCCGCTGGTGGGCTCCAGGATGGTGCACCCGGGGGTGAGCAGCCCGGCGGCCTCGGCGCGCTCGATCATGTGCAGCGCGGGGCGGTCCTTGATGGAGCCGGTGGGGTTGCGGTCCTCCAGCTTGGCCCAGAGCGTCACCAGGCCGTCGGTGTTGCCGGGGACGGCGGCGGAGAGTCGGGGCAGGCGGACCAGCGGGGTGTTGCCGACGGCTTCGAGCGGGCTGTCGTAACGCAAGGGGTGCCTCCGGCAACGGCGGTGAGGATCGGGTGCGGCGGTCCTCCCGCCCGCGCGGCCGGCGGGCGGGAGGACCGGAGGTCAGCGGGCGCCGCCGGCCACGGCGGGCAGGATGGTGACGCTGTCGCCGTCGGCGAGGGCGGTGGAGATGCCCTCCAGGAAGCGGACGTCCTCGTCGTTGAGGTAGACGTTGACGAAGCGGCGCAGCTCGCCGCCGTCCAGCAGGCGGGCGGCGATGCCCGGGTGGCGGGCGTCGAGGTCCTGGAAGAGTTCCCCGAGGTTGCTGCCGGTGCCCTCGACGGCCTTGGCGCCGTCGGTGTAGGTGCGGAGGATGGTCGGGATGCGGACCTCGATGGCCATGGGTGCGCTCCTGTGCGAGTCGTGAGGTGGGTGGGCCGCAGCGGGCGCGGCAGGTCGGGTCCGGCCCGGTGCGCAGGGCGTGCGGCGGGCCTGGGCGGGCGGCTCAGCGCGAGCGCGCCGGCGTGCCGGGACAGATCGCGCTGGCGAGCCGGCACAGGTCGACGTGCAGGCGCGCCACGAGGCGGGTGCCCGGGGCCTGAGTGCTCACATCGACGGAACGCATGGGCTCATCGTATAGATTCCCGGGCTCGCTCCGACATGCCCGTCTCGGGATCCGGATGTTTCCGTTTCTGTGGCTGAGACGGCAGGGCCCGCCGCCGTCGCTCGGACGGTCGGCGGGCCGCGCCCAGGGGGGTGCCGGTCAGGGCCGGTAGGCCTCGACGACCTGGACGTCTTCCTCCGTGATCGCGCCGTCCACGATGCGGAACGACCGGAACTGGTACGGGTCGTCCGGGCCGTTGCCGTCGGCGGTGGAGACCAGGACGTAGTGGGCGAACGGCTCGGAGGCGTAGCTCACGTCGGTGCGCGAGGGGTAGGCCTCGGTGGCGGTGTGCGAGTGGTAGACGATCACGGGCTCCTCGTCCCGGTCGTCCATCTCGCGGTAGAGCTTCAGCAGGTCGCCCGAGTCGAACTCGTAGAAGGTGGGCGACCGGGCGGCGTTGAGCATCGGGACGAACCGCTCGGGCCGTCCGCTGCCGGCCGGTCCGGCGACCACGCCACAGGCCTCGTCCGGGTGGTCGGCGCGGGCGTGGGCGACGATGGCGTCGCGCAGTTCTCGGGTGATGGTCAGCATGCGGTCAGGATAGCCACGCCCCGGCGGGTGTCCGCCGGAGCGTCCGGGGCGTGGTCGGCGCCGGTCCGGGAGGCGGACGGCGGGCGGCTCAGTGGCCGCCGCCGTTGCCGTTGCGGGCGTGCAGGTGGTCGTGGGCGACGGCGTGGACGGCCTGCGGGCGGCGGCGCTTGAGCACCTGGTAGCCGACCACGAGCAGGACGGCCCAGCCGGGGAAGACGTACAGCGAGATGCGGTTGTCCTTGTCGAGGGCGATCAGGACGATCACCAGGGCGAGGAAGCCGAGGGCGGCCCAGCTGCTCCAGAGGCCGCCGGGCGCCTTGAAACCGGGGGGCGGCAGGTGGCCGCCCTTCCAGGCCTTCCGGTAGCGGATCTGGGAGACCAGGATGACCGCCCAGGTCCAGAGGCCGCAGACGGTGGCCACCGAGGTGATGTACTCGAACGCCTTGGCCGGGACGAGGTAGTTGAGCACCACGCCGGCGCCCATCAGCAGCGAGGAGAGGGTGATCGCGACGGCGGGGCTGCGGTGGGAGTTGAGCTTGGTGAGCCGGCCGGGGGCCTGGCCGCGCAGGGCGAGGTCGCGCAGCATCCGGCCGGTGGAGTACATGCCGGAGTTGCAGGAGGAGAGCGCCGCGGTGAGCACCACGAAGTTGATGATGCCGGCCGCGGCGGGGATGCCGATCTTGCCGAAGGCGGCGACGAACGGGCTGACGCCGGGCTGGAATTCGGTCCACGGCACCAGCGACAGGATGATCACCAGGGCGCCGATGTAGAAGAGCGCGATCCGCCAGGGCAGCGTGTTGATGGCGCGCGGCAGGGTCTTCTGCGGGTTCTCGCTCTCGCCGGCGGTGACGCCGACCAGCTCGACGCCGAGGTAGGCGAACATGACGATCTGCAGGGTCATCACGGTGGCGCCGATCCCCTTGGGGAAGAAGCCGCCGTTGTCCCAGAGGTGGGTGATCGACGCGGTGTCACCGGCGTCGCTGAAGCCGAGGGTCAGCACGCCGATGCCGATCAGGATCATGCCGATGATGGCGGTGACCTTGACCATCGAGAACCAGAACTCGATCTCGCCGAACAGCTTCACCGAGATCAGGTTGGCCCCGTAGAGGATGACCAGGAAGGTGAGCGCGCTGAGCCACTGCGGGATGCCGGGCACCCAGAACTTCACGTAGACGGCGGCGGCGGTGGTCTCGGCCATGCCGGTGACCACCCAGAACAGCCAGTACGTCCAGCCGGTCACGAAGCCGGCGAAGGGGCCGAGGAACTCCCGGGCGTACTCGGCGAAGCTGCCGGCGACCGGGCGGTAGGTGAGCAGCTCGCCGAGGGCCCGCATGATCACGAAGATCACCACGCCGGCCACGGCGTAGGAGAGGATCAGGCTCGGTCCGGACTTGGAGATCGCGGTGCCGGCGCCGAGGAAGAGTCCGGTGCCGATGGCGCCGCCGATGGCGATCATCTGGATCTGGCGACTGCCCAGACCCCGCTCGTAGCCCTCCTCGTCCGGTTTGGAGTCGACGACCTCGTCGTAGATCTGTTCGGCCATGGTGCACCGTCCTGGGTGGGTCTCGTGGGGTGGAGCAGTCGTACCACGCAGGTTCCGGATAGCGGTGTTCATCTGAGCGATATTTGAGCATATCGTCATATGATTCCGCCCGTTTTGAGCGGAAAAGCCATGACCCCCCGTCCAGCATGCGGACGGGGGGTCACGGCGGCCCGGCGGCGGGGCGGGATCAGTCCGCGATCGCCTCCAACAGCGACTCCTGCAGCGCCCCCAGCCACAGGTAGGCCATCACCAGCGGCTTGCGCTCGTCGCCGTCCGGCAGGTCGTACAGGCCCTGCTCGTCCTCCTCCTCGACCTCCAGCCGCACCCCCAGGGTGAGCCGCAGGTCGTTGAGCGCGCCCAGCCAGCGCAGGCAGTCGGCGGCGGCCAGCTTGAGCACGCCGCCCTCGCCGCCGAGACCGTCCAGCGCGCGGACCACCTGCAGCGCGTCCTCGCGCTTGCGGGCCCGCAGGTCCAGCTCGGTGTAGCGGCGGAACTCCCGGGCGGCTTCCCTGGCCTCGGCGTCGTCCGGCTTCTCGGGGTCGCCGTAGGCGTCGGGGAAGAGCCGGGCCAGCGCCGGGTCGGCGGGGGCCTCGGTCGGCCCGTCGGCGAACAGCGCGGCGAGCGGGTCGTCCGAGTCCCCGCCCGGGCCCGGTCCGATCAGCTCCAGCATCTGCACCTCCAGCGAGCGCAGGATGGAGGCCTCCAGCTCGTCCAGCGCGATCGCCGCGCTCCCGCCGCCGGCACTCTCGAACAACCCAGCCATCTGTATCGGTCAGCCCGTCTTCGTCGTCTTCGGTGGGGTGCGGGGACGCGGTCCGCGGGTCAGTCGTGCTGCAGCGTGGCCCACAGCCCGTAGCCGTGCATCGCCTGCACGTCGCGCTCCATCTCCTCGCGGGATCCGCTGGAGACCACCGCCCGGCCCTTGCTGTGCACCTCCATCATCAGCTTCCGGGCCTTGTCCTTCGGGTAGCCGAAGTAGGCCTGGAACACGTACTGGACGTAGCTCATCAGGTTGACCGGGTCGTTGTGCACGATGGTCACCCAGGGCGTGTCCGGCTCCGCCACCGGCAGGCCTTCGACCTCCGGGCGCTCGATCTCCACGGGCGCGACACTCACCGCTGGGTCCTCCTCGCCGTTCTTCCCGCACATACCCCTTCAGCCCCCATGCTGCCATCCGGGGAACCTCCGGGCGATTCCGGCCCGGGGTCCGCGAACACCACCGACGAGAAATCGTCAATCTGACGCTAAGTGGTAGTAGCATCATCCCCATGGACGCCACTTCAGTGCGCGCGGCCGGTTCGACCGCGCTCCTCACCGACCGCTACGAGCTCACCATGTTGCAGGCCGCCCTGCGCAGCGGAGCCGCGCACCGCCGCTCCGTCTTCGAGGTGTTCACCCGCCGCCTGCCGGCCGGCCGCCGCTACGGCGTGATGGCCGGCACCGGGCGGGTGCTCGACGCCGTCGAGAACTTCCGCTTCACCAGCGCGCAGCTCGACTGGCTGGCCGGCCAGGGCGTGGTCGAGGAGGACACCCTGCGCTTCCTGGCCGACTACCGGTTCACCGGCGACATCCACGGCTACCCGGAGGGCGAGGTCTACTTCCCCGGATCGCCGCTGCTCACCGTCGAGGGCAGCTTCGCCGAGGCGGTGATCCTGGAGACGGTGATCCTCTCGATCCTCAACCACGACTCGGCGATCGCGGCCGCCGCCGCCCGGATGACCGCCGCCGCCGGCGGCCGCCCGTGCATCGAGATGGGCGCCCGGCGCGCCCACGAGCAGGCCGCCGTGGCCGCCGCCCGCGCCGCGTACGTGGCCGGCTTCGCGGCCACCTCCGACCTGGAGGCCGGCTTCACCTACGACATCCCGACCACCGGCACCGCCGCGCACGCCTTCACCCTGGTGCACGACGACGAGCGGGGCGCGTTCCGGGCGCAGATCGCCTCGATGGGCCGGGGCACGACCCTGCTGGTCGACACCTTCGACCTGCGCGAGGCCGTGCGCACCGCCGTCGAGGTGGCCGGCCCCGAGCTCGGCGCGGTGCGGATCGACTCCGGCGACCTCACCCTGCTGGCCCACCGGGTCCGCCGTCAGCTGGACGAGCTCGGCGCCGAGAAGACCCGGATCATCGTCACCTCCGACCTGGACGAGTACGCGATCGCCGCGCTGGCCGCCGCCCCGGTCGACGGCTACGGCGTCGGCACCAGCCTGGTCACCGGCAGCGGCCACCCGACCTGCGCGATGGTCTACAAGCTGGTCGCCCGCGCCCAGGTGCCGGACGGACCGCTGCTGCCGGTCGCCAAGCGCTCGGCGGGCGCCAAGAGCAGTGTCGGCGGCCGCAAGTGGGCGGCCCGCCGGCCCGACCAGGACGGCGTCGCCGAGGCCGAGGTGGTCGGCACCGGGCCGATCCCGGCCGAGCTGGAGCCGCACCTCCTTCAGGTACCGCTGGTGCGGGCCGGCGAGGTGGTCGGCCGGGAGCCGCTCGGCGCGGCGCGCGAGCGGCTCGGCCGGGCCCTGGCCGGGCTGCCGCTGTCGGCGACCCAGTTGTCCAAGGGCGACCCGGTGCTGCCGACCGAACTGATCGTCTGACCGCCGGTCGGCGCGGGCCGCACGGCCGGCGGCGGAGGGCCCGGGCGCTCCCCGGGCCTTCCGCCACCGGGTGCCACTGCCTACAGTCGACCGTAGAGTTCAACCGGAAGCGCGGAGAACCAGCGCACCGCCCCCACCACACCACCGAGGATGCAAGCCATGCACCGGGCACTGATCGTCGTCGACGTGCAGAACGACTTCTGCGAGGGCGGCAGCCTGGCCGTCGCCGGCGGGGCCGAGGTGGCCGCCGCGATCACCGACCTGATCGCCGAGTCCCCCGCCGGCTACCAGCACGTCCTCGCGACCCGCGACAACCACATCGATCCGGGCGACCACTTCTCCGACCACCCGGACTACGTCAACAGCTGGCCGGTGCACTGCGTGGCGGGCACCGAGGGCGTCGGCTTCCACCCCAACTTCGCGCCCTCCGTCACCTCCGGCGCGATCGAGGCGGTCTTCGACAAGGGCGCCTACGCGGCGGCGTACAGCGGATTCGAGGGCGTCGACGAGAACAACCGCGGCCCGATCGAGTGGCTGCGCGAGCGTCAGGTCAGCGAGGTCGACGTGGTCGGGCTCGCCACCGACCACTGCGTCAAGGCCACCGCGCTGGACGCCGTCCGGGCGGGCTTCGCGACCCGGATCCTGCTCGACCTCACGGCCGGCGTGTCGCCGCGGACCACCGCCGCCGCGCTGGAGGAGCTGCGGGCGGCCGGCGTCGAACTGGTCGGGACGCCGACGGTTCGGGGCTGAGCCCCGGAGCGGCGCCGGCTCACCGCTCGGTGACCAGCAGCTCCACCACGTCGGTGCCGCCCTGCCGGAAGGCCTCGCGCAGCTCGGCGCCGACGGCCTCCGGCTCGTCGGCCAGCCGCGCACCGGAGAGGTAGACCACCCGGACCCCGAGGTACTCCATCCGGTGCTGGCCGGCGCGCACCCAGGCGGCCTCCCCCTCGCTGACGCAGCGCAGCTCGGAGTCGACCTCCACCGCCACCCCCGACCGCGGCCAGTAGAGGTCCGGGACGGCGATGTAGGTGCCGCCGCGCATCCGCAGCTCGGGACCGGTCAGCGGGGCGGGCAGCAGCCACTCGTCCAGCAGGGCGCCGACCCGCTCCAGCACCGCCTCCCGCTCGGCGGCCAGCAGTTCGTCCAGCGCGGCCCGCACCCGCAGGTCGGCGGCCAGCCCGGACTCGGTCAGCTCCGCGACCAACTCCCGGACGGTGCACCGGATGCCGGGGCGCGCCACGGCCTCCCGCAGCACCGCGCGGACCGGCAGCGCGACGCCCTCGCCGAACTCCGGCGCGGCGCCGTCCGCCGTCCACTCGCGCAGCGCGTCGGCGACCGCCCGGGCGACCGGCGCGCAGGCCAGACCGTGCACCGAGCTGGCGACCAACTCCCGCTCGGTGCGCCGGATCCGCACCCCGCCGGCGTCCTTCAGGCGGCGCTGGCGGGGCACCAGGACGTCCACCCCGGTGACGGCGGGCAGCCGGGGCACGGCGGCGAAGCCGTAGAGCGCCAGCGCGGCCGTCCCGGTGATCACGGCGCCCTCCCGGCGGCCCTCCTCGCGCCCGTTCTGCGCGGCGTAGAGCAGGGCCGCCCACATCCGCTGCTCCGGGGTCGGCTCGGCGGACTGCAGGAGGTAGACCCTGGGCAGCAGCCGCTGCCAGGGGCCGCCGCGGCGGCAGTGCTCGGTGACCACCCGGGCCGGCACGCCCCGGGCGCGCAGCTGGCTGGCGGTGATGACGTTCTGCTGACGCTTCGCCAGTTCCTCCAGGGAGGGCGGCGGCGAGGGGATCCGGTAGCTCATGCCGACACCATCCCCAACCGCCCGCACCGACCATCGGCCACCTGACGCACTGTTACCCAACCGTCGCGAAACCGGGACCAGCCCGCACTAAAGTCCTCATACCCTCACTCATTCGGCGTAATAGGCGTTCATATACTTGTCATCATTGATCGATGCCGATCGACCACCAGGGTGTCTGACCGTGCGTGACCAAGGGCATACGATGAAGCGCGTCCGGACGTCACCCCCACTCCCCGGATTGCCTACTCTTGGTGCATGTCACGTGACGAGACCGCCGGCCTCCGCGCGGCCCAGCTCCGCCTTGGCCGCCTGCCCGGATACGTCCGCCGGCCGGACCCGGCCCGCCGCAGCGGCGAACAGGGCCATACGTACAAAAAGGGCTGGGAGGTTCGCTTCACCGCCCGCAGCGAGGCGGAGATAGCCGAGATCCGCGACCTGGTGGTCGCCGCCGGATTCGCCCCGGCCAGGCCCTTCTTCAAGGGCCACCAGCTGATCCAGCCCGTCTACGGGATGGCCGCCGTCCAGGCCTACCTGGCCGCGAGACAGGCGGCCGAGGACCAGGCCGCCCGCACCGCGGTCGGCCGCGAACGACGGACCGACGACCCCACCGGGCCGGACCCGGCCGCCAGCGCGAGCACCGCCGGAGCCGCCGCGGCGGCGGCCGCGGCAGCGGCCGCAGCAGCAGCCGAACTGGCCCGGCGGCGGGCCGTCGAGGCGTTTCCCGCCCAGCTCGGACGGGCCGCCGCGGCGGACGGCCGGATCACCACTTCGGAGGCCGGGCGCACCGGCTGACGTTCGCTCGGACGAGCGACCCGCGTCACGCGCCCGCGCACCGGGCGCCGGAGCGCCACCGACACGGACAGGGCGGCCGGAGGGGGCCGGACCGCCCGCCCCGCCGCCTCGACCGCACCGACCCGGCGGCACCGCCCGACGGACCGCTCGAAGGGCCGCTCCGGACGCCGCAGCACCGACCGCACCGCTTCGACCCGCTCCCGGCCCCGGTCCACCCGTCCCCACCGTCTCCGCACAGCGCCACCCAGCACCGCACGGCCCCACCCCAGCACGCACGGCCCCACAGGGCTGCACCGGGGACTCCGTCAGGCCCCATCCGGCCCCACGCGACCCCTCCCCGGCCGGCCGGCTCCCACCCGGCACCGCCCCCCGGCGGCGCGAGCGCACCACCCCTTCGCCGACCCGCCCCGGGGACCGTCCGAACACCTGCCCAGGCCCGCCACGCGCGCGACCGGTTGCGCGCGTGCGGCTTCACGCCGATGGCGTGGACGTGAGCCGCCGAACCGCCTACGGTGGCTCATCAACCGCCCCGCGACTCCGTCGCCCCACCCCCCTGACCGGCCACGACGCACTCAGATCCGCGCCTGCCGCACCACTGCGCCCCACTCCACCACCGGCCCCGCGCCACCTTGCCGTCCGCTCGCCCGCATCCGGCCACCGCCGGAACCGGCCGAGCGGCGGTGCGTTCCGGGCATTCAATCCGATTGGTCACCCAGCGCACCGAGCGCCTACCGTAGAGTGAGCACAGATGATCGACCGTCAGAAGCCCATCTCACTTGCCGAGAAGGCGAGATGACCAACCGTCATGACAGCACCGCCGAGCCTCCCCCGGGGCTCGACGAACCGCCTGCCGTACCGCTGGAGTTCGCGGCCTTCTGCGAGCTGCACCGACCGCGGTACCTCAGCTACGCCCGGGTATGGCTGCCGGACCAGACCGAGGCGGCCGGCGCGGTCCAACAGGCCTTCGCTGAAATCGCCGTCCACTGGCGGGAATTGCTGGGCAGCTCCAACCCCACGGCGCACGCCTGGCAGATCCTGCGCGGTACGGTCGGCGACCACACCCGCCGGCCCGGACCCGACCACCCGGCCGCCGACGACGACCTGGCGATCCTGCACTACGTGGTCGGCCTCGCCGCACCCGAGATCGCCGATGTCATCGGCACCGACACCGCCAGCGTGGCCGGCCGACTCCGCCGCACCATGCTGCGCGAGGCCTCCGGCTGGTGACCCCGGCCGAGCCCTCGCGCCGGGCCGCCGCGCCGGGCCGCCGCGCCGCGTACCGGCGCCCGGACCCGCGACCGGTGGATCAGACCCGCTCGCCCGTCACGTCGTAGAGGTGGTGGACCGGGTCGTGGACCAGGTAGCGGGCGAACGACTCCACCGTGAAGCGCGCGCCGTCGCTGCGGTTGCCGGTGCGCCGCCACTGCTCGTCCGTGACCCGCTCGAAGGCGTCCGCCAGGATCCGCGCCGCCGCGGCCAGATCCGCCGCGACGGCGTCCGGCCGCTGCTCCCCGTAGCGTTCGGCGACGGCCGTCTCGTCCTGGTCCCAGTTCGGGAAGTCCGGGCCCTCCCGGTCGAGCATGAGGTTCAGCCGGACGTGGAACAGCCGGAAGACGTCGCGCACGTGGCAGGCGTACTCCAGGTCCGACCAGGTCTCCGGGCGGGGCCGCCGGCGCAGCGCCTCCCCGTCGCCGGCCAGGACCGCCACCCAGGCGTCCGCGTTGGCCCGGATCAGCCCGGGGACGGCCTCGCGGGCCACGGCCCCGGAGTCCAGGCCGCAGTCCGGGCAGGCCCGCTCCAGCACCCAGGTCCAGTCCTTGGTGTCCGGGACGACGGCGTCGGGGGTGTCGACGGTTCCGGGGGCGGCGGCCGGAGCCTGCGGGGCGGGGGCGTTCTCAGGGCTGGTCATGCGTCCAGGATGGCCGCGGGGAACGGCCCGCCACCAGCGGCCCGACCGCCAGCGACCGCCGACATCCTGCCAGCGCCGCACGGCCGCGCCGCACCGCTCAGCCGTCCCGCCCGGCTCAGCCGTTCCGCCCCGCTCAGCCGTTCCGCCCGGCCTCGTCCCGCTCGTACGCCTCCCGCGCCTCCAGCAGGCCGGCCAGGTTCCGGCGGCTCCAGTCGCAGAGCGCGTCCATCGGCTCCAGCAGCGTGCGGCCGAGCGGCGTCAGCGCGTACTCCACCCGGGGCGGGTTCTCGTCGTACTCGGTGCGGCTCACCGCGCCGTCCTGCTCCATCGCGCGCAAGGACTCGGCCAGCACCTTCGAGGTGATGCCGACCAGCGGCACCCGCAGCTCGGAGAAGCGGCGCGGGCCGCCCTCCAGACAGCGCATGATCCTCCAGGACCACTTCCTGCCGCCCAGCACCGGGATCGTCGGCACCGGGCAGTCCGGGTCGAAGAAGTCCGGGGGCAGCGGTTCGAGTACGGGCCGGGTCATGCCCCGAAGGTAGCCGACGCGGCGTCCGGCCGGCCCCGCGCCGGTACCGTTGAAGTAACCGGCACCCCCCGGTCTACCGTCCGGCAACGGCGGGCGACAGCGCCCCCGGCGAGCGGACGGAGACCGCCATGAGCAGCACCGGCAAGCAGGTCGGAACAGACGTCATCGTGTTCGGCGCGGGCGGGCAGGTCGGGCGCGCCGTGGTCGCCGAGGCCCGGCGGCGCGGGCTGACCGTCACCGCCGCCGTGCGCGACCCCGAGCGCCACCGCGACCTCGCGGACACCGGCGCCGCCCTGGTCCGCTGCGACGTCACCGACGAGGCCGCCGTCGCCGCCACGGCCCTCGGGCACACCGCCGCCGTCAGCACCGTGTACACCCCCGACGTGCCCTCCGTCCGGTTCTACCGGGCCGCCACCGACGCCCTGGTGGCCGGCCTCGCCACGGCCGGGGTCCACCGCCTGGTCCACGTGGGCGTCGCCACCACACTGGAGACCGCGCCCGGCACCGCCGTCCACGACGACCCCGCGTTCCCCGAGGCCTACCGCGCCTTCTCGCTCGGCCACTCCGGCGCACTGGACCGGCTGCGCACGTCCGCCCCCGCGCTGGACTGGGTCGTCGTCACCCCGCCCCTCGACCTCGACCGCACCGCGCCCGGCACCGGCCGCTACCGGGTCGGCGGCCCGCGGGTCCTAGGCGAGCGGATCGCCCAGGCCGACCTCGCGGTGGCCGTGGTCGACGAGGCCGCCGCACCGGCGCACCACCGTGAGCAGATCGCCGTCGCGGCGTAGCCGGGGCCGCACGACGGGGTGGCGGCGCGACCGGGCGCCGGGGCGTCGGGGCGGCCAGGCGTCGGGGGGCTGGGTGTCGGGGGACTGGGCGTCGGGGGGCCGGGCGTCGCGCGGCGAAACCCCCTGGTCGGGCGGGGGTGCCCGGGTCCATGCTGGGCACCATGCTCATCCGCGAAGCCACCCCCGCCGACTGGCCGGCCATCTGGGCCTTCCTCCGCGAGATCGTCGCCGCCGGCGAGACCTACAGCTGGGACCGCGACACCACCCAGGACCGGGCCCGCGCGCTCTGGTGCAAACCCGCCCCCGGCCGCACCTTCGTCGCCGTCGACGAGGACGGCACCGTCCTTGGCACCGCCGAGAGCCACCCCAACCAGGCCGGCGGCGGCGCCCACGTCGCCAACGCGGGCTTCATGGTCGACCCCCGCCACTCCGGCCGGGGCGTCGCCCGCGCCCTCGGCGCCCACGTCCTCGACCAGGCCCGCGCCGACGGCTACCGCGCGATGCAGTTCAACGCCGTCGTGGAGACCAACACCCGTGCGGTGGCCCTCTGGGAGTCCCTGGGCTTCGAGATCCTCACCACCGTCCCCGAAGCCTTCCACCACCCCAGGAAGGGCTACGTCGGCCTGCACATCATGCACCGCCGACTCTGAGGACGGCGCCCGCGCACACCCGGCTCACCACTGCGGCGGCTGCTGCGGCGGGTACGGATAGGCGCTCGCCGCGACGGCCCGCCGCCGCTTCCGCGCCCGCGCCGCCACCCCCGCCGCCACCCCGGCGACCACCAGCACCAGCAGCCCCCCGACCCCGAGCAGCGTGTACGTGACCCCCGCGTTCCCGCCCGCCCCCGCCACCGGCGCCGCCATCGGCGGCCCGGAGGCACCGTCGCCGGGCACCGCCCCGGAATCCGGCGGAGCCCCCTGCGACTCCGCCCGCCCGAGCAACGGATTGGCCCTGGGCCCGCCGTCCACCGCGGGATTCGCCTCCAGCGCCTTGGCCGGATCGACGACCCCGTACCCGTAATGCGCGTTCGGCACCGCCGACCCGTCCCCCGGCGCCGTCGCACTCTTGATCATCCGATTGATGACCTGCCCCGCCGAGAGCCCGGGATACTTCGACCTGATCAGCGCGGCGGTGGCCGAGACGTAGGCGGTGGCGTCGGAGGTGCCGTTGCCGACGTTGTAGCTCGACGTAGAGGTGATTGAGGCGTGGTAGATCCCGACACCCGGCGCGGCGATCGTCGTCTCGGGTCCGAATGTGGACTTCTCCCAGACCCGGTTCTGTTCGTCGACTGCAGCAACGGCCACTACTCCCGGGAAGGCCGCCGGGTATTCGACCGGCGAGGACTTGTTGCCGCTGTTTCCGGCCGATGCCACGACGACGATGTCCTTGGAAACCGCGTACCCGATCGCGTCCCGCGTTTGCGAGTCGGCCCCTGAATACCCGCCGAGGGAGATGCTGATGACCTGCACTCCCCGATCGGCGGCGAATCGGACGGCTTGTGCGAGGTCGGACTGCTGGGCCTCCGCCAAGCCGTCGACACTCCTGACCTTCACCGGAAGGACCTTCGCCTTCGGTGCGAGGCCGATGACCCCCGCTGACGCCCCGTGTCCGGTGCCCGCGATCAGACTCGCCATCGCCGTTCCATGGCCGTCACTGTCCAGCCGTCCGTCCGACTTCCCCCCGGCGAAATCGGCGCCGGGCAGCACCTGGCCGACGAGATCCTGGTGATCCTGGCTGACACCACCGTCCACCACGGCTACGACGATGCCCTCACCTTGGCTGACCGGCCAGACCTTCGTCTCGGCGGCGAAGGTCCTCAACGGCCACTGCGAACTCCTGATCTGGTCCGCCACCGCCGGCGTGTGAACCGCCCCCCACGCGAGGGCTCCGGCAGCGAGCACGGCTGCTCCACGCCCTACCCGACCACTCATCACGCCTGGCCACCTCACTCAGTGAGCCGTCTCCTGGGTCACCGGCCCAGGAGACGGTCGATCATCAGCCCATCCGTCTGCGGACAGGGGTCATTCCACCACGTTCGGATTGGCCGGCTCGTCCGACGCCCAGGTCTCCTCGTCCTCGACAAGGTAGTCGGGGCGCTTGCCCTCCTTCTCTTCGTCCTTCTTGCGCCGTTGGGCATCACCGATCGGCATGCCCGGCACCATCCCGCCACCGGCGGCGGCACTCGTCTCCCCTCGAAGGCGACTCCGGGCCCCGACGCCTGAGCCACCCTCGGTGAAGGCCTGCTTCGCGCCGGAGCCGGAACCCGACCGCCCGCTCTCCCCGAAGGCACCGCCCGGTCGCCCCGGAATGCCGCTGCCCGTCCGGGATCCACCGGACGCCCGACCACCGCTGCCGAAGCCGCCCTCGAACACCTCGCCCGCGCCGAACGCCTTGCCCTTGCGGGCCGCGGCGTCGCCGGGTGCGCTCGCCCGGCCCGAGGCATCCGCGTTCAGTGCCCCCTGCTTGCCCTGGCCGACCGCCGGGGCCCCCGGTCCTCCCACGACCGGTCCGCCACTGGTGAGAGGCTTCCCGAAGCCGCTGCTCGTCGGCCCGCTCGGGAGCCCTGTCTGAGGCGTGAGAGTGGTGCCGGAACCGCCGGAGCTCGGGAGCGGCACACTGGTCGCGGATGTCGTGACAGGGATGGTCTTCGTACCGTCGATCCCGGTACCCGGACCATAGTTGGTGGTGACAGGCAGAGGCTTCGGCGCGGCCTGCGCGGTGCCTCCCTTGATGCCCGAGTCGACCGGTACGACCGGCGTCACAGCGGCCGGGCGATCCCGCGCAGGTTGGCCGGAGGAGCGACGAGGAGGCGACGAGGGACTGCCGGTGGTCGGCGTCGTCGTGACGCCGGTGTAGCTCGCGCCGGCCATCACGGCGCCCATCGTCGATGCCCCCGAAGAATCGTCAGGCGACGGGACGTCCTGATAGTCGTCGCCGCGCCGCTTGTTCGATCCCGGCTGGTAAGGCGGTGGTGGCTTCAGCATCGGGGTGGCGACGCGGTAGTGCATGGCGAGGGTCTGCATCACCGCGGCGGCTTCGAGTTTGCGCTGTTCGGCGATGGCCGTTCTGCTGTCCTCGTCGTCGTCGCCGAAGAGGGACGAGACGGTGTCGCCGATGCCGTCCTTGACCTGGTCCCAGCCGCTGGGTTCCTCGGGCATGTCGTGCTTGGCCTTGGCGATGGCCTCGGACATCGCCTTGAGGGTGTTGGCGGCGTCGTTGGCGTAGGAGGCCGCGTTGTTGATGGTGGCGGCGAGGTTGAGCATGCGGGTGTGGAAGGCGTCGCTGGTGGTGCCCTCCCAGCTGACGGCGGCCTCGGTGCTGGCCCGGGTGAGGGTGGCGCGGATGGCTTTGAGGGTGTCGGCGGCGCGGCGCCAGGGGTCGCCGGCGGCCATCACCTCTCCGGGGTTGAGGGCCTGGGCCATCTTCCGGAGTTCGGCGTGGCTGTAGTCGTTGAAGTTGGTGTACGTCATCGGCGGCCGCCTCCGTTCCCGCGGGGCTGTGCCCGGTCGGCGCTCATCGTTCGGACTTCCCGCCGTCGTGCCGGGGTGGCGCCACCGTGCGGGTGTAGGCGGCGGTGCTGGTGGCGGACGGTGCCGCCACCGACCAGCCGTCGTCGCCGAGTTTCAGCTTGCCGGCGGTGCGGTGTTCCTGCTCCTGGTAGTTGGTGGCGGTGAGTTCGGCCTTCTTCTGGGCCTCGTCGACGGCCTCCTGGAGCTGGTTGAGCACGTCGCGCAGGCCGTCGCGCATCGTCTGGTACCGGCCGTGCAGTTCGGTGGCCTCGGCGAAGGTGCCGAAGGAGGTCTTGCCGACGGCGCTCTGTCCGTGGGTGCGGGTGCCGTCGGCATGGCGTTCGAACTCGGCCAGCAGGAGCCGCACCTGGGCGGCGAAGGCCCGTAGTTGCTCGACTTCGACGCGGTAGCCGCCGCCGGCCCCGCCCGTCGATCCGGTCCCCGTTGACACGTCCGGCGCCTCCCCCGTGCGTCCGCCCCGCGCTGTCGTGCACAGCTCCGGGAGACACATGTCTAACACATGGGCGGGGCAAGCTGAACGGTGCTCGCGGCGAAGCGGCCGACGTCCTGGCGGACCGTCAGTTCACGGATGTTCCACGCTGTCGGCCCGTGAGGGCGCGGCGGCAGAGCGAGTCGGCGCGGCGGGTGGTCTCGGGCAGCCGGTAGTGCGGGGCGAGGGCCAGAGTGGTGGCGACCGCCTCGGACAGGCCGATCCGGTGGCCGACGGAGACGAACACCGGTTTGACGCCGGCTCTGGTCCGGACGGCGCGGCCGACCTCCTCCCCGGTGGCCGGGTCGGTGAGCGGGGTCCAGGCGCCGCGGGCGGCCCCGGGCTCGTGGTGGTCGAAGACGAACGGGGTCTTGGCGACGCCGAGTGTGCGCAGGCCGGTGAGCACGCCGAGGTGGCTGGCCAGGCCGAGGCGGCGCGGGTGGGCGAGGCCGTAGCCGTCGCAGACCACGGTGCCGGGGGTGCGGCGGAGGGCGGCCAGGGCGTCCAGCACGGCCGGGAGTTCACGGAAGGCGAGCAGGCCGGGCACGTAGGGGAAGGCGATCCGGCCGACGGCGGTCGACTCGTCGACGACGGCCAGGGTGTCGCGGTCCAGGACCACGGCGGCGGCGACCACGAGGTCCCGTTCGTCGTCGTAGGCGACGTCCACACCGGCGATCAGCGTGTCGTCGGCCTCGGTGCCGGCCCCCGGGCCGGGGCCGTACGGCTGGACGAGCGGTCGCAGCCGTTCCTGTTCGGCGAGCGCCTCGGCCTCGTTGGCGGGCCAGTCTGCGGGGATGGGCACGGAGGGTCTCCCCCTGGGGCGTCGGGTGTCAAGGAATGTGTCCCGGTCACCGTACCGAGTGGGGTGGACGACCCCGCAGTGAGCCTGTGCGCCCCCCGTGCCCCGGATCCGGCGGCTTAGGCTGCACTTACCGAACTGCCGTACTGGGTAGGAGTTGTGGAGAGGTTTCCAGCACCGGCACCGCTCCACCCCGCTTCCCGCCCGTTCCCCCGACGTGCGAAGGACCGATCGCCATGCCGCGCCCGACCACCGCTCAGTTCTGCCTCGGCACCTGCACCGTCGTCGCCGCCGCCGTGGCCCTGCTGGCCGTCTCCGGCGCCACGGGCGTCCTGGAGATCGCCGTGCTGGTGGGCTTCGCCCTCGCGCTCGGGACGCTGGTGACGCTGCTGTCGCTGTCCACCGCCGCGCAGCGCCGCACCACCGCCACGGCCGGCGTGACCGCCACGCCCGGCGCGGCACCCCTCCAAGCCGACGCCCCGGCCCCGGCCGGGCACGCGTACGCCCGGCAGCGCTGAGGCGGCACCACCGGGCGGTCCGGACACGCGGACGGGATCAGACCGTGGAGACCACCACGGTCTTCGCGGCCTTGTCGTGGAGGCACTGGCGGTACGGCTTGTCGAAGACGCCGAACAGCCCGTCGATCAGCCACCAGAGCGCCGCGCAGCAGATGACCGCAGGGAGGATGAAGACGGCGGCTCTGGTCCAGGCGGCGGCCGGCGGCGGCGTGCTGCCGTCGATCAGCATCGCGACCCTGATCTTCATGGCCTTCTTGCCGAGGGTCTGGCCGTCCCGGCTGAGCATCACGCCGTCGTAGATCAGGTAGAGGCCGCAGGCCAGCCAGAACGCGCCGGCCTCGCCCGAGCGGTCGCTGAGTGTGGCGAAGGGCAGCACCAGGACGATCGCCACGATCTGCACCAGGACGTAGTCGATCACCTGCGCGAGGATCCGGTTCGGCCAGGTGCCGAGCGGCGGCATCCCGGGGACGGGCCCGGCGCCGGGCGTGCCGTGCCCCGCAGGCCCGTATCCGGACGGCGGCTGGTCGGACGGCGGCCCGCCGTACGGGTCCTGCCCGTACGGCGGTCGCCCGTACGGCGAACCGCCGGGGGTGCCCCCGTAGTCGCCCCCGTACGCGCCGGGCCGGTCGCCGTAGGGACTGCCGGGCGGCGGGGTCGAGGACGGCGGCGGGTTTCCGGACGGGTCCGACGGCGCACCTTCCGGCGTGCCGCCACCCGGGGACGGGGGCTGCTTGTCGAAGGAGGGCTGACCGCCCCCCTCCGGCTCGGAGCCTGAGGGGTTCTGGGTGCTCATTCACCGAGTAGAACATTGCAGATTGGCTAAGTTTCGGATATTTAGTCCGTTTCGCCCGGCAACCTCCGGCGGACCGCGGTCAGCCCCGGACCACCCGGGTGCCCGCCATCCGGTCGTGCCACCCGCGCCGGGCGGGGCGGTCGAACAGCGGCCAGACCAGGCCGAGCAGCAGCACCGCCGAGGCGTTCCGGGCCAGCCAGCGGGCCAGCGACCGGGCGAGGCTCAGCCGGTCCCGAGCGGCCGACGGGGCCGCGTCGACCACCCGGATCCGGACCAGGCGCTTGCCGAAGGTCTGCCCGGTGCGGGCGGTCGGCAGGACTTCGTAGAGCACCCCGACGAAGGCGAGGACGGCGAACAGGACGGCCACCTTGCCCAGCACCACCCCGTCCACCAGCCAGACGTCCACCTGGCGGCGGGTCAGCGCGCTGGCCATCCTGGCCTGGTCGAGCTTCTGCTGGACGTGGGACACCACGGAGTTGCCGAGCGGGATGGCGGTCGCGGTGGCGACCACGGCGAGGACGGCGGTGTCCACCAGCCGGGCGGCCAGCCGGCGTCCGAGCCCGGCGGGCAGCGGGGCGGGGGGACGACGGCGAGCCGGCCGGGGCGCGGCGGCCCCGGCCTTCGCCGGGTCGGCGAGCGCGCCCGGGGCGGGGGCTCCGACCGGCCTCGCGACCGGTGCGGGGGCCGCAACGGACGAGGCGGTGGGGGCGGACGAGGTGGTGAGGGTGCGGGGGACCGTGCCGGCGGGCACCACCGCGACGGCTGAGGCGCCCGAAGCGTCCGGCTGCGACCCCGAGGCCTGCCCCGACACCGGCTGCGACTCCGACTCCGGCTCCGGCTCCGAGGCAGGCGCAGGCACCGAAGCGGGCACCGGCACCGCCTCGGGAGCACGCCCGGCCACCGGCGCGGCGACGTGCTCCGCCCGCTCGCCGGATGCCTCGCCGGACAGCCGCGCCGCACCCACCGCCCGATCCTCCGCCGGCCCGTCCGCGCCGGAGTCCGGCTCCGCCCCCGGCAGCACGCCCCAGGAGACCCAGCGCGGCGCACCGCCGGTCTCCATCAGGCCACGCTGCGCCCGCGGGTCGACCTGCCAGCCGACGGCCCCCGGCTCGCCCGCACGCTGCTCCTCGACCTCCTCCGCCTCCGCGACGGGGCCGCCGCGCTCCTGCCCGGCGGCCCCGTCGCGGATCACTCCGACGCGCGCCGCCTCCCCACCGGCGGCCGGTTGCGCCACCGCCGGACGCAGCGCCGCACGGGCCGCCAGATGCGGCCCGACGCTGAACGACGCCCCACCCGCCGTCTGGTCCAGGTACACCGGCCCGGTCTCCCCGGACACCCCGGCGATCGCCGGCACCGCGGGCGAGGGCACCGCACGCGCAGGCGCGACGGACGAAGGCGCGATGGACGAAGGCGCAGCGGAAGACGGCACCGCGGACGACGGCGGATGGGCCTCCGGCGACGCCGGCGGCGGCACGAAGCGCGCCCCCGCCCCCGGCCCGGCCCCCACGCCGGCCCCCGCGCCACCCGCCACGCCGCCGCGGCGGGCCGCGAACCGGGGCGGCTGCAGCACCTCGCCCGCGGCCGGGGCCGGGCGGCTGGTGCCCGGCACCCACGCGGTACCGCCCCAGTAGCGGACGAAGCCGGGCACCGAGGGGTCGGGGTAGTACCCCGGGGTGGGGCCGACGGCCGTCTCCGCGCCGCCGGCGAAGGGCCGGTCCGTCATGGGGTCTTCTTTCTGGCAGGGCCGTTGCGGCGCACCCGGCGGGCGGACCACGCGACGGCGACTCGGGCGGCGGAGGTCGCTTCGCCCGTCGGCGCGCGCGAGGACACCGCCTCATTGGCGGACAGTCGCGGGGCAGTCACAAAGGGTAGTACCTCGGCGGCGCGAAGATGGCAAGTTGCGCGATCGCCGGACAGGCCGGGTCCGCCCGGGATAAGGAGGACGGCGCGCGTCAGCGGACCCGCGCCCGCTCCCCCCACGGTCTCCACGGCCCGCCCACGCCCGCGGGAACTCCGCCAAGAAATCTCGGAAACATGTGTAAGAGCGCCCGCGACCCGCGCTCTCCAAGGTCACAGGGCCCGGAACCGGGCACGAACCGGAGTCAGAGAGGAACCCGATCATGGAGCGCGCGACGAGCGTGGTCGAGCACGAGCTGGAACTCAACCTGGTGCTCTCTCCCGAGCACAGCGTCCCCGTCCCGGCCCGGCTGTCCTACGGCAGCCACGACCCCTACGCGGTGCACATCACCTTCCACCTGGACACCGGCTCGCCGGTCACCTGGGTGTTCGCCCGCGAGCTGCTGGTGGAGGGCACCTTCCGGCCGTGCGGCCAGGGGGACGTGCGGATCTGGCCGACCCGCTCGGGCCGGCGCAGCGTGCTCTGCATGGCCCTGAGTTCGCCCGCCGGGGACGCCCTGCTGGAGGCCCCGCTGCCGGTGGTGGCCGCCTGGCTGGAGCGGGCGCACCGGCTGGTGCCGCCGGGCAGCGAACTGGCCGCGCTGGACATGGACGGGTCGCTCGCCGAGCTGCTCGCGTGAGCGACCGCGCCGCACGGCGCCACCCCACCCCGGCCGCCCCGGCACCGGGCACCCCCGGGCGGGACAGCCCCGGACGCGGAACCCCCGGAAGCGGGACCTCCGCCCACGGCGGCCCCGGGCGGAGCACCCCCGGGCCGGTGGGCCCGGGAGTCCCCGGCGACTCAGCGGGCCGCGGGGGCCTGCTGACGGTCGTGCGCGGGGCCCGGGCGGCCGCCGCCGCTGCGCTGCCCGGGCAGCGGGACGAGCGGGGCGCCGGCGGCCCGCCGCCGCGCCCTTATCCGTAGCGCCGCGGCCAGCAGGAAGCAGATCCCGACGAGCGGGTAGACCGAGGCCGGGATCTGGCTGACCGCCGACAGGTGCAGGTCGAGGTCGCCGTGGTGCGGCACGACCCACATCCCGAACGAGAAGAAGGCGATCAGCGTCGCCCCGAAGGCCGCGCGCCAGCGCAGTCGGCGGACGGCGGCCGGGCGGGCCTGCTCGACCGCGGCCTCGCAGGCGAGCAGCGCGAGCACGGGCACGCACCAGATCCAGTGGTGGGTCCAGCTGATCGGCGAGATCAGCACCGCGGTGACGGCGGCGCAGCAGACGCCCCACGCCTCGGCGCGCGGCAGCCAGCGGGAGCTGGAGGCCGCCCAGGCGGCGATGGCGAGGCCGAGCACCGCGATCACGGCGCCGGCCAGCGTCGCGACGGTCCCGGGCTCGGCGGTGTGCAGCAGCCGGGCCACGGCGCCGCGTACCGACTGGTTGTCGACGATCTCGGTCTTGCCGACCCGCGAGGAGTCGTACAGGTACTTGGTCCAGAAGCCCCAGGTGGCGTCGGGCAGGACGAGCGCGCCGAGCAGGAAGGTCCCGAGGAAGGTGAAGCCGGCCACGAAGGCGGCCCGGATCCGGCCGGTGAGCAGCAGGTAGACGGCGAAGAGGCCGGGGGTGAGCTTGATGCCCGCGGCGATGCCGATCGCGACGCCCTTGCTGCGGCGGCCGTCGGGGCGGGTGAGGTCCCAGAGGATCAGGCAGGCCAGCGCGAGGTTGATCTGGCCGTAGCGCAGCGTGGTGAAGACCGGTTCGAGCCAGACGCCGCCGCCGGTGACCAGTATCACGCCGAGCGGGCGCAGTTCGCGGCGCGGCCAGCCGACCAGCTTGAACGACAGGTGGGTGAGCAGCGCGAGCAGCCCGAGGTTGCCGAGCGTGATCGCCACCCGCAGGAACGGCACCGGGAACCAGGTCGTCGGCACGAACAGCATCGCGGCGAACGGCGGGTAGGTGGCGGGCAGGTTCCATTCGGTGACCCGCAGCGCGTAGAGGTCGGTCCCGTCGGCGACGGCGCCGCCCTCCGCCCGGTAGACGATCATGTCGACCATCGAGGTGTGGACGAAGTGCCGCACCACGGCGTAGACCACCAGGGACAGCAGCGCCACGGCGGAGACGGCCAGCAGCGGGCGGCGCGGTGCCTCCCGCAGGGCCCGGACGGGCGCGCCGAGGGCGTCCTTGAGGCGGTCCGACAGGGGTCCGGGCGCCGGGTCCGGTGCCGTTGGCACCACGCTGCGCTCGTCTTGCACCGCTGTCACTGTTCGCTCCGTCCACCGTTCGGCCAACCAGCGACGATACCGGATGCCCGGCGACCGGGCCCGGTCGAGCCGACTACCGAGCGTGATCGCCCGGGTGGAAGTGCACCCCGGCCGGCCGTACTCCGTTGCGGGCGGAGCACGGACGGCCGGGGTCCCGGGGAGGGATCGCGGGGCTCAGCCGGCGTAGGCGCCGAGGGCCCGGGTGAAGTCCAGCGGCTGCTGGACGATGCTGCTGCAGCTGGCGTCGGCGTACGCCGTGGCACCGCCCGCGCACGCCTTGTCGCGGGTGCCGGACCACATCGCCAGCCAGGCCAGGTGCTTGGTCCCGGCGAACTCGGCGAGCTGCTTGGCGTCGGCGACCGTGAAGACCTCGCTGGCCACGTCGTTGACCCCGATCATCGGGGTGACCGCGACCTTGCGCCAGGCGGCCGCGTCGTCCAGCCCGAGCACGCTCTTGACCTGGGCCTGGGTGGCGGTGGCCGCGGCGATGGCGTACTTGCCCATCTGGCCCTGCGGGTTCGGGGCGACGCCGTCCCCGAAGTCCATCGCCATGATGTTGACCGCGCCGATCGCGACGCCGTTGCGCTTGGCGTCGGCCACCAGGTCGACGCCTTCCTGGGTCAGGCCGGAGGGCAGCGCGGGGAGGGTGAAGGAGACGTCCAGGGCCTTGCCCTTGGCGGCCGCGTTCTTCTGCAGCTGGGCGACGGCCTGGGCACGGCGGGTGTTGGCGGCGGTGTTGGCGATCGCGCCGCCCTCGACGTCGAAGTCGACCTTGGTCAGCCCGAAGGCGTCGACGGCCTGCTGGTACACGGCGGTCAGGTCGGCCGTGGTGGCGCAGGCGAGGGCCAGCTCGCTGCCGTTGGCGCCGCCGAAGGAGACCCGGACGTCGCCGCCGATCGCCCGCAGCGCGCCGATCTGGGCGGCCACCGCGTCGGCGGACAGCTCGCTGACGCCGCCCCACTTCGGGGTGCAGCCGCCGCCGGAGACCACGAAGGCGAGGGTGAAGTTCTTCACGCCGGTGGCCTTCGCGGTGGCGACCAGGTCGTACGGCGGGTACAGCGAGGTGTCCACGTACGGCGCGAAGCCGGCGCCGGTGGCCGGGGCGGGCGTGCCGGTCGCGGTGGCGGTGGGCGCGGGGGTGGCGCTGGTGGTCGGCGCCGGGGTGGTCGGCCTGGTCGTGGCGGTGGGGCTCGGGGACGCGGTGGTCGGCCGGGCGGTGGCGGTGGCCGTCGCGGTCGGCGTCACGACGGGCGTGCCGGTCGGGGTCGGCGAGGTGCCGGGGGTGCCCGTCGGGCGGCCCGAGGGGGTCGGCACGGTGTCGCCGGCCTTGCAGGAGGCGTTGTTGATCAGGCAGTTGCCGGGCTCCGCCTGCGCGGCGCCGGCGCCCTGGGCGACGAAGCCGACCACCAGGCTCCGGCCGGGCTCCAGCCGCTTGCTCCAGGCCTCGGGCTTGACGGTGACGTGCTGCCCGTCGGCGCTGAAGGTGGCGTTCCAGAGCGAGTCGATCTTCGCTCCGGCCGGCAGGTCGAAGGACAGCGTCCAGTCCTCGATCGCGCTGCCGGCCGGGTTGGTGACCAGGTACTGGCCGGTGTAGCCGGCGTCCCAGGCGCTGGTGCGGGTGTAGACGGCGCCGAGCGAGGCGGCACTGGCCGAGGAGGCGAGGGTCACGACCGCGCCCGCGACCAGCGCGGCGGCGACGGCCGAGGAGGCGAGGACGACTCCCTTGCGGCTGCGTCGGCGGCGGCCCCGGCGGCGTTCGGGCTGGGTCGTCATGGGCGTACCTCCGTAGGGGGCGCCTCCCGCCCGGAGGGCGCGGGGGACGGCTGGGCCGGACGGGGTCGCGGCGGCCGGGCGCGGGTGGATGGACCCGTCGCGGGCGGCGTGACCCGGCTCGGTCGGGTGACCGGCGCGGATGACGCTAGTGGGGCGGGAGGGCCGGAACGGGCCTGCTGAGCGAGGGGTACAGCTCTCTTAGGGCCCGCTTAAGGAAGAGGGGCGACACCGGTGCGCGGCACCGGCGCGCGGGGCCGCCCGGCGCGGGGACCGCTCAGCGCTGGAACAGCGTGCCGCGGCTGCGCCGGCGGCTGGCGCGGGCGGGGGCGCCGTCGGGGCGGGCCTGCAGCCGCAGCCGGATCTCGGCGCCGCCGAGCCCGGCGGAGCGACCGAGCGCGAGGTCGCCGCCGGTGACCTCGGCGAGCTTGCGGGCGATGTCCAGGCCGAGGCCGGTGGAGCCCTCGCCGCCGTCGCCCTGCCCGCGCTCCAGGGCGGCCTCGGGGTCGGTGAAGCCCGGTCCGGCGTCGCCGACCAGCACGATCACCGAGCTGTCGGTGGCGAGCACGTCGACCGAGAACGCGGTGCCGACGGCGGTGTGGCGGAAGACGTTGCCGAGCAGGGCGTCGACGGCGGCGGCGAGGTCGCCGCGTTGGACGGACACGCCGACGGGTTGGTCGGCGCCGGCCAACTGCCAGCGGCGCCCCTCGTCCTCGGCGAGCGCGGACCAGAAGCCGACCCGCTCCCGGATCACCTCGGCGGCGTCGCAGCCGACGGTGACGGCGGGCGCGTCCTCGGGCGCCCGCCGGGCCGAACGGATGATCTGGTCGACCTCGCGCTCCAGTTGGGAGACGGCGTGCCGGGTGGCGTCGGCCGCGTCGCCCTCGCCCAGCGAGGCGGCGTTGAGCCGCAGCACGGTGAGCGGGGTGCGCAGCCGGTGCGACAGGTCGGCGGCCAACTCCCTTTCGGCGGCGAGCAACTGGACGACCCGGTCGGCCATCGTGTTGAACGCGTGGGCGGCTTCGCGCAGCTCCTCCGGGCTCCCGGCGGTCTGCCGGTCGTCGACGGGCACCCGGACGGCGAGGTTGCCGCCACCGAGTGAGCGGGCCGCGGCGGCCAGTCGGCGGGCCGAGCCGACGATCCGGGTGCCCATCCGGTCGGCCACCAGCACCGAGATGGCGACCAGGGCGAGCGCGACCGCGGACAGCACCAGCCAGGCGGTGGAGACCCCGCGGGTCAGGTCGCCGTCGGCCACGAACACCTCGACCACGGCCGTCCGGCCGGTGTCGACGGCCACCGGCTGCAGGAGCGCGAAGCCGCCGGGCACCTCGACGGTGAACGAGCGGCCCTGGCCGCCGGCGGTGCCCACGTCGGCGGCCAGCGCACGGGCCTCGCCGATGGTCGCCCCGCCGTCCGGCCCGATCATCGGCGCCCCGGCGGAGGACGGTTCGGAGGGCAGTGAGGAGGGCAACGAGGAGGGCAACGAGGAGGGCGGCGAGGAGGGCGGCGATGACGGCAGCGGGTTCGGCGGCGCCGAGGGCGGCGAGGGCGAGTCCGCGGCCGGCACCGGGCCCGGGGCCGGCAGATGGACCGCCATCCGCCCCTGCGCACCGGCGTCGGTACTGGCCACCGCACGGGCGATGGCGCCCTGGTCGGTGGTGATGGCGAGGGCCGGGCCGAGCGCCGCCGCCTGCCGTTCGGCCGCGGTGAACGCCCGGTCCCGCGCGGTCTGTTGGACCATCAGCCCGAGCGGGATGAGGAAGGCCAGCGCGACCATGGTGGTCCCGGCCACCGCGGCCTTGATCAGGGCCCAGCGCAACGAGTGCCCGAACCGCCTCACGCCCGGCCCTCCGTGGGGGCGGGGCCGGGGCCCGCCGGGTGCCCGGTCGCCTCCAGCCGGACGCCGACGCCGCGCACGGTGTGCAGGTAGCGGGGGTTGGAGGCGGTCTCGCCGAGCTTGCGGCGCAGCCAGGAGAGGTGGACGTCGATGGTCTGGTCGCCGCCGTAGGTCTGGCGCCACACCTCGGCCAGGATCTCCTTGCGCGGCACGACCACGCCGGGGCGGGCGGCGAGGAAGGCCAGCAGGTCGAACTCGCGGCGGGTCAGGTCGAGCGCCCGGCCGTCCAGGGTGGCCTCGCGGCGCTGGAGGTCGATGGCGAGCCCGCCGACCCGGAGCACCTGGGTGACCGGGGCCGTCCCGCCGCCGAGGCGGCGCAGTACGGCGGCCATCCGGGCGCTGAGGTGTTCCCCGGAGAAAGGTTTCACCAGATAGTCGTCGGCACCGTCGTTGAGCAGCCGGACGATCTCGGCCTCGTCGTCCCGGGCGGTGGAGATGATCACCGGCACGTTGGTCAGGCCACGGATCATCTTGAGCGCCTCGCTGCCGTCCAGATCGGGCAGGCCGAGATCGAGGATCACCAGGTCGCAGCCGACCTGGGCCACCTCGCGCAACGCCTCAAGTGCCGTGCCCACACTGCGGACCGCGTGACCGGTGTCGGCCAGATGCCGGATGAGGGCGGAGCGTACGAAGGGGTCGTCCTCGACCACGAGCACTGTTGCCATGGGGCTGCACGGTACGCCATCGGCGTGCGGTGGTCTGTACCTCGGGGTGGGTCCGGGAGGGGCCGCCGGACGGCTCCGGACCGATTCGCTCCGTCCCCTGGTGTTTTGTGCAAGTTGCCTGCTGAATAGCAGGGCTGCCCACCTGCGGCGGCCCCGAATACGGCAGGATGTGCGCACGATGCGGAACGGACTGGTACAGCTCGGCGCCTGGGCGGCGGCCACCGGGGCGGCGGTGGCGCTGTCCTGGTTCGGCGTGCACGCGGTGCTGACCGGCGCCGCGTTCGAGCAGCCGACGGCGCTGCCGCTGCCGTCCCCGGCCGCCGGCGGAGCCCGCTCCCCGGTCGCGTCGGCGCCGGTTCCGACGCCGCCCCAGGAGCCGTCCGCGCCCCGGCCGGAGAGCTCCGGCCCGACGCCCGCGCCGGCCTCGGCGACCACCCAGCGCAGTGCGGCGGCGCCCGGCACCCCGCCCGCGTCACGCCGCCCCGCGCCCACCACCGCCACGACGACCGCGGCCGCCGCCCCGACCGCCACGTCCACCGTGCGCAGTTACCCCGTCCCCGGCGGCAAGGTGGCCCTGGACATCCGGCCGGACAACGCCTCGCTGGTCTCCGCCACCCCGGACCCGGGCTGGCAGATGCAGGTCTGGAACGGCCCGCAGTGGATGCGGGTGGACTTCACCAAGGGCGACCAGGCCAACTCGGTCTTCGTCGCCTGGAACGGCCACCCGCCGACGGTGGAGACGGTCGTCCGCTGACCGCCGTCCGCCCGGCGGTCCCCCCGGCCGGTCACCACCGGTCGAAGGGGACGTACCCGGGCAGGTACGGGCCCCGGTAGCGGGAGCGGTCGACCAGGGTGTGCCGGGTGCCGCCGGGCACCCCGATCGCGGCCAGCACCACCACCCCGTACCGGTCGTGCGCCTCGTAGGGCTCGGCGAGCGAGCTGGCGCCCCGGTCCACCGCGTAGTCGTAGGCGTAGTGGACGTCCGGTACGCCTACGGCGAGGTCGAGCACCCCGTCGCCGTGCCGGGCCAGGTGGCCGGCCAGCTCCCGGCCGCGCGGCCCGATCACCTGGACCAGCGAGGTCAGCACGAACCTGGTCCCGGGTGCGCGCAGCACGTAGGAGACGGTCTCCGGCTCACCGGTGTCGGGCCCGGCGTAGGCGGTACAGCGCAGGCCGAGCGCCGTGGCGTAGCGGCGTGCCGCACGCTCCGCGTCGGCGACGGCGAAGACCACCGCGTCGGCGTGCCCCATCGGGACGAGGTCGGGCTCCTCCAGGCCCGCGGTGAACAGCAGGGGTTCGGCGGCGGTGTCGGTCATGACGGCCCTCCCGGTGGGCGTGCGCAACCACGGTCTGCCCCGCGGGCCGGTGTGGGGACCGGCTCACGGGGTTGTGGCTGGAGGGTGGCGCCGGGCCGACCGGCGCGCAACTGTTCCGTTTCCTCCTGGTCAAGGTGTGCGCCGGGGCGGGAGAATCGGCCGCACCGCTGTACAGAATGCCCACCGGAGGACGGAGCCCCGCGATGCCCCCCGCCCACTCCCCGAGTTCCCCGAACTCCACCGGATCGCCCAACTCCACTCCTGGGCAAGCGTCTTCGGCCGCCGCGCCGGGTACCGCCAACGACGCGATCGACGTCCTGGACGGCCGGCTGATCCGGCTGCTGGCGGAGGAGCCGCGGATCGGCGTGCTGGAGTGCTCGCGCCGCCTCCAGGTGGCCCGGGGCACCGTTCAGGCGCGGCTGGACCGGCTCCAGGCCAAGGGGGTGATCGGCGGCTTCGGGCCCGAGGTGGACCCGGCCGCGCTCGGCTACCCGGTGACGGCCTTCGCCACGCTGGAGATCTCCCAGGGCCAGGGCGCCGACGTGCGGGCCCACCTGGCGGCGGTGCCGGAGGTCCTGGAGCTGCACACGATCACCGGGCACGGGGACATGATGGTGCGGATCGTGGCCCGGTCCAACGCCGATCTGCAGCGCGTGATCGACCGGGTGGTGGGGTTCGACGGGATCGTCCGCTCCTCGACGGCCATCGCGCTGGAGAACCCGGTGCCGTACCGGATCCTGCCGCTGGTGGACCAGGCCGCGGCCGAGTAGCCCGTCCGGTCCGGCTCCGCCGGTGCCCGCGGGGGCCTCAGCAGGTGGGGACGGTCCCGCCGCCGCGCAGCGCGTCCAGCGCGGAGATCGACTCGCTCAGCGTGCCCACCGGCACCAGCCGCAGACCGTCGGGAAGGTTGACCTTGGCGTCCGCGCACTCGTCCTTGGGCAGCAGGAACACCGTGGCGCCGTCCCGGGCCGCCGCCTGGGTCTTCAGCGGCACGCCGCCGACCGGGCCGATGACGCCCTGGTCGTCGATGGTGCCGGTCCCCGCGACCGTCAGCCCGCCGGTGAGGTCGCCGCCCTTGCCGTCACCGGCCAGCTTGTCGACGATGCCCAGCGCCAGCATCTGGCCCGCGCTCGGGCCGCCGATGTCACCGAGGTCGACCTTCACCTTCACCTGGGCGGGCGAGAGGTGGAGGTAGGAGAGCGCGGCCGTGGTGGCGCTGTCCTGCGACTCGGTCATCTGCTGGGCCGTCACCTCCTGCGCCTCGGCCGGATCGCCCTGCGGGTAGACCGTCTCGGTCGGACGGACCGCCTCGTCCTGGTCGAACCAGGCCCGCAGCGACCGCCAGAAGGTGGTGCGGTCCCCCGGATTGGTCGCCGAGATGGTCACCATCCGCAGCTCCCCGTCGGTGGTGCGCACCGGCGCTCCGGTGACGGTCAGCACCGGCTTGTCCTGGTAGCTGCCGAGGGTGTCCGCGGTGACCCCCGGCCAGGTGAGCGTGTACGGCAGCGGGACGAAGGCCGCCACGCCGAACAGCGCGGCGACCAGCACCCCGCACAGCGCCAGCGCGCGGGTGCGGGGGGCGGTCAGGGCCTTGGGCAGCTTGGTGTCGGACACAGAGGCATCCAAACACACCCGGCGCTATCGCAGGGCGTCGGCGACCTCGGTCGCCGCCTCCACCACCCGGGGGCCGACCCGCTCGGGGACGAGCCCGTTCAGCATCACCACGCCGACGCTGCCCTCGATCCCGCTCAGCCCGACCAGTGCGGCGGCCGCGCCGCTCGCACCCGACTGCTCCTCCGCACGGGTGATGACGAAACCGGACTCCGGACGGCGCTGGCTGGGGAAGCCGCGCGCCTCCAGGATCGCCCGCCCGGCGGCGCTCTCCCCCAGCGGGTGGCGCAGCCCGGTCCGGTAGGCGACGTGGAAGTCCGTCCAGCTGGGCTCGACCACGGCGACGGCCAGCGCCTCGTTGCCGTCGACCAGGGTGAGGTGGGCGGTGGCGCCGAGGTCCTCGGCCAGGCTGCGCAGGGCCGGCAGCGCCGCCTCGCGCAGCAGCGGGTGCACCCGGTGGGCCAGCCGCAGCACGCCCAGGCCCACCCGGGCCCGGCCGCCGATGTCGCGGCGGACCAGCCCGTGCTGCTCCAGCGTGGCCAGCAGCCGGTAGACGACGGTCCGGTTGACCGCGAGGCGGGCGGCGAGCTCGGTGACGGTTAGCCCGCGTTCCGAGTCGGCGAGGAGTTTGAGGACCCGGACGCCCCGGTCCAGGGTCTGGGAGGTCTCTGCAGTCACGACGCGCATGTCCTTTCCGCGGCGGCCGCCGGAGCGGCGGCGCCGGTCCGGGACTCAGGTGTCG
Organism: Kitasatospora sp. NPDC005748; assembly: GCF_040630735.1. Taxonomy (NCBI): domain Bacteria; kingdom Bacillati; phylum Actinomycetota; class Actinomycetes; order Kitasatosporales; family Streptomycetaceae; genus Kitasatospora; species Kitasatospora sp. NPDC005748. The sequence goes on along the minus strand of NZ_JBEXYD010000033.1, from coordinate 21,901 downwards.
CGCGCAGGTGGGTGGCCGCGCTCGGGCCGCGGTGTGTCGTCCTTGACGTCCTGGCGGTCCTGCAGCGCCCGTCCCGACGGGGGTTACCCGACGGGGGAGCGTGTGGGAAAGGTAGTGAAGGAATTGTCGCGGCGGAAGTGGTTGTCCAAAATTCGGGCATGATCGATTTCGTCACGCATGACGAACCCGGACAAAGACCCACATTTCACAGCTCTGGACTGGGCGCAAGTTCGACCACAGTCCGAAGTTCGGACAGCCCCCGCCGCGCCGGGCGCGGCTCGGAGCAGGTCGCGCCTCAGAGCAGATCGCGGCTCAGAGCAGGTTGCGCAGCACCGTCCAGGCCACCGCGGTGCCCAGCACCACCGCCGTGCCGCCCCGGCCGAGCGTCGGCCGCCAGCTCCGGCCGGCCAGGCCGTGCCGCAGCCAGGTGAGGTAGAGCAGCGCGACCAGCGGCAGCGAGAGCAACAGCGCCGCGTTGTCGTGCCAGGCCGCCGCGAGGTCGCCGTGCAGCAGGTCGTACGTCATCCGGGTGCCGCCGCAGCCGGGGCAGTCCAGTCCGGTGACCTTGTGCCAGGGGCAGAACGGCAGCAGCTGCCCGGGCAGGTGCGGGTCGCGCGACCACAGGTAGGCGCAGCCGGCCAGGCCGCCGCCGAGCACCGCCAGCGGCGGTCCCGCGGTGCGCAGCCGGGCCGGGAGGGGCAGCCGGGCGAGGAACGGCAGCCGGGGGGCGGGGCCGTCGGCCCCGGGCGCGGCGAAGCCGCCCCGGCCGGAGCCGGGGCGGCGCGCCGCGAATGGCCTGGGCAAGATCAGCTGCGCAGCAGACGGCCCTGGGCGTCCGTGCGGTCGTTGCTGGTGAGGAACAGGATGCCGTCGATCAGCGACCAGACACCGAGACCACCGCAGGTCAGCAGCTGGGCGATGCCCATGCCGATGTGGCCGGTGTAGAAGCGGCCGACGCCCAGGCTGCCGAGCAGGATCGTCAGGATGCCGGCGACGACCTTGGACTTGTCGGAGAGCTCGGGCTGGGCGTGGGGCGGGTACGACACGTTCGGTGTGCTCCTTGTGACGGCATGTTCGAGCTCGCGACGGGACGGTCGCTGCCTCGACTGGTGAGGTTGCCGGCCCGGCTCACCGGGGGCTGCGGCCACCGTCCGGACGGGGCGGGGCGCAACCACGACAGTCCCGGAGGCGGCGCGGCACGCGGAACACTAGCCGATCATCACACCGGCTGTCTCCACAGATTCTTCGCGTTCGCCTGACCGTCACATGACCTTCGGGTGTTGCCGGACAATTCGCCGACGTCCGTTACTTCGCCCACTCCCGGATCCGCTCGATCCGGGCCTTCAGCTGATTGACCGTCGCCTGGGCGGTGAGCGGACCGCCGCACTGGCGCCGCAGCTCGTTGTGGATGGTGCCGTGCGGCTGGCTCGTCCGGTGGTGCCAGGCCGCCACCAGCGCGTTCAACTCCTTGCGCAGCTCGCGCAGTTCCTGGTGGGTGACCACCGGCCGCTGCTCGGCCGGCAGCTCCAGCAGGTCGGCCTCCTCGGCGGGCTTGGCCTTGCTGCGCTGGATCTGGCGGTGCTGGCGCTTCTGCAGCAGCATCTGCACCTGGTCCGGCTCCAGCAGGCCCGGGATGCCGAGGTACTCCTCCTCCTCCTCGCTTCCCGGGTGCGCCTGCATGCCGAATTCCATGGCGTTGTACAGCACCCGGTCGAAGACCGCGTCGGAGCCGATCGCCTCGTAGGAGAACTCCTCGCCGCCCGCGCCGTCCGGCCCGTCGTTGGCCCGCTCGGCCTCGGCGAGCAGCCGGTCCTCCTCGTCGAAGAGGCCCTCGCCCTCCTTCTTCGGCCGGTCCAGCACGTGGTCGCGCTGGAGCTCCATCTCGTTGGCGAAGCCCAGCAGCGTCGGGATGGTCGGCAGGAAGACGGACGCGGTCTCGCCGCGCTTGCGGGCCCGCACGAAGCGGCCGACGGCCTGCGCGAAGAACAGCGGGGTGGAGATCGAGGTGGCGTACACCCCGACGGCCAGCCGCGGCACGTCGACGCCCTCGGACACCATCCGGACCGCGACCATCCAGCGCGCGTCGCCCGCCGAGAAGTCGGAGATCCGCTGGGACGCCTCCGCCTCGTCGGAGAGCACCACGGTGGCCTTCTCGCCGCTGATCTCCCGGAGGATCTTGGCGTAGGCGCGGGCGGTGTTCTGGTCGGTGGCGATCACCAGGCCGCCGGCGTCCGGGATCGCCTTGCGGACCTCGCTCAGCCGCCGGTCGGCGGCCTGGAGCACGCTGGGGATCCACTCGCCCTGCGGCGCCAGCGCGGTGCGCCAGGCCTGGGCGATCAGGTCCTTGGTCATCGGCTCGCCGAGCCGCGCCTCCAGCTCGTCGCCGGACTTGGTGCGCCAGCGCATGTTGCCGCTGTAGCTCAGGAAGATCACCGGACGCACGACGTGGTCGGCGAGCGCGTGCCCGTAGCCGTAGGTGTAGTCGGCGACCGACTTGCGGATGCCGTCGGCGCCCGCCTCGTACTGGACGAACGGGATCGGGTTGGTGTCCGAACGGAACGGCGTACCGGTCAGCGCCAGCCGGCGGGAGGCCGGCTCGAAGGCCTCGAAGCAGGCCTCGCCCCAGGACTTCGAGTCACCGGCGTGGTGGATCTCGTCCATGATGACCAGCGTCTTGCGGGCCTCGGTCCGGTTGCGGTGCAGCATCGGGTTGACCCCGACGCCCGCGTAGGTGACCACGATGCCGTGGTACTCGCGGGAGAGCGGGCCCGAGGAGTAGGCCGGATCGAGCTTGATGCCTATCCGGGCGGCGGCCTCGGCCCACTGCTTCTTCAGGTGCTCGGTCGGCGCGACGACGGTGATCTGCTGCACCAGGTGGTTGTGCAGCAGGTAGGAGGCCAGCGTCAGGGCGAAGGTGGTCTTACCGGCGCCCGGGGTCGCGACCGCGAGGAAGTCGCGCGGCTGGTTCTCGATGTACCGGTCCAGCGCACCCTGCTGCCAGGCCCGGAGCTTGCCGGCGGTGCCCCAGGGGGCCCGGCCGGGGAAGGCCGGCGACAGGTGGTGCGAAGCGGCCGACGCGCCTTGGCCTGCGGCCCGGGCGGGCGCGTACGGCTCCTGCGCGTCGGAGAAGAGGGGCATCGAGGAGGCGGCGGCAGTACTCACGGTCTCCGAGGGGGATCATCGCAGGTCAGAGGCCGTTTAGCGGCCCCCGGCCGCGGTCGGGCGGCAATCGGACAACCGGTCCAGCGTACCGGTCCGGCGCCGTTCGAGCGGCCAGGCTCGACCTCCGGTACGCCCGGACGGCCGGAAACCGATGTGACCCGGATCACGGAAATCACCCACCGGAACCGCGTAAGCGCGACCGCCCCGCCCGACTCTCTCCAGTGAGGCCGCCCCACCCTCCACAGCCGCCACCCCGGCCTCATGCCACCGCGAAGACCTCACTCCCCCAGAAAGGGCGCGCCGTGCACGCCACCGTCGAAGAGACCGTCCAGGCCCGTCTGATCCTGTCCGCCCACCGGTCGGTCCGGCTGCGGGTCGCCCTCGGCTACCGCCGGGAGGACCCGCTCGCCGTCCGGATGGGCTTCCCCGCCGAGTTCTCGCTGGACGAACCGGGCGACGGCGCCGGGCCGGGCTCCGGCCGGGACGCCGGCCCGGACATCGAGTGGGTCTTCGCCCGGCAGCTGCTGTCGGCCGGCCTGGAGCTGGCCGCCGGCGACGGCGATGTCCACGTCCGGCCCGCCCCCGGTCGGCGCACCATGGTCGAGCTGCGCGCGGCCGAGGGCACCGCGCTGGTCCGGTTCGACACCGCCGACCTGCGGCGCTTCCTCTGGCACAGCCGGCTGGTCGTCCCCGAGGGCGAGGAGCACCGCCACCTGGACGCCGACCGCGCCCTCGCCGAGCTCCTGGGCTGACCGGCGCCGGCGGGGGCGGTGGCGCGCCCGCCGGCGCCCGCCCGGGGCCGAGGCCCGGGCGGGCGCCCCGGCGGGCCGGGAGCGGAGCGGTTCAGGAGGAGAGCCGGCGCATCAGCCGGACGCCCTGCGCCGCCGTCAGGTGCGGCAGGTAGGCCTTCCCTATCGCCCGGGTGATGCTGGGCAGCGCCGCCGGATCGGGGTACGCCATGTACAGCGGCCGGTACTCCGGCTGGAACTTCGCCTTGAAGGCCAGCAGGGAGCGGAACCCGTAGACCGGCTCCAGGACCCGGCCCATCCAGTCCAGCGTGCGCTGCAGCCCGGTGGGCGGCGCGTCCTGCCCGGAGCGGGCCAGGGGCGCGCCGGAGAGCGAGACGAAGCGCGCGCCCTCCTCCTTGAAGCCGAGCGCGGCCGAGGCGATCAGGAACTCCGTGACCCCCCGGAAGCCGTCCGAGCGGCGGCGCATGAAGTCCAGCGTCCAGCCGACCGGCACCCCGTCCTCGTAGACCGGCATCCAGCTGGTCAGCCCGTGCACGACGCGGTCGCCGTCGACGGCGACCAGCAGCCGGACCGCCGGGTCGTCCAGCTCCTCCAGGCCGCCGAGGGTGAAGCCCATCTCGGGCAGGCCCTTCTCGGAGACCCACTCCTCCGAGATCGAGCGGATCTGGTCGCGCAGGGCGAGCGGCGCGTCGTGGTAGGCCCACCACTCGGCGGTGATGCCCTGCTTGCCCGCCTTGTTGAGGGCGGTCCGGATGTCCTGCCACTTGCGGCCGGTGAAGGCCAGTCCGGGCAGGGCGACCACGGTGTCCTCCGCCACCTGGAGCGAGCGCCAGCCGAGCTGCCCGGCGGCGTCGCTGGTCTCCGGGGTGACGCTGTAGAAGCAGGGCGTCCAGCCGCGGGTGTCGCAGTACCGGGCGAAGCCGGCCACCGCCCGGCGTCGGGCCTCCGGCTCGCCGAACGGGTCGCCGGTGGTCAGCGCCACGGTGGAGAGCACCCGGTAGGCGACGGCGGCCCGGCCCTCCTCGTCGAACCAGTAGTGGTTGCCGTCCCAGGTGGTGATGAAGGACAGCGTGCCGCCGCCGTGCGCGGTGAGCAGCGCGCGGGCGCGGGCGGCGTCCTCGGCGTCGGCGTGCACCACCGGGCGGCGGAAGGCGACCAGCAGGGCGGTCAGCGCGACCACCCAGAACGCCAGGCCGCAGTACGTCTCCAGGAGGCGGGCCGGCGGGCCGACCGCTATCGGGTAGTCGGGCAGCAGGTCGTTGTAGGCGGGCGGCAGGAACTGCGCCGGCAGTCCGGCGACCAGGCCGCCCACCCCGGCCCGGGGGTCGAACTCGCCGGCCACCAGCCAGCCGAACCCCACGTACGCGGCCGCCGCGGCCAGCGCCGCCCCGCCGGTGACCAGGGCGAGCCGGCGCAGCACCGCGGCCGGCAGCCGCAGCCCGAACCGGTGCCGGGTGGCCAGCAGCAGGCCGGTGGTGAGCAGCGGCAGCAACAGCGCCTCGACGAAGTACTGCACCACGTCGCCGGCGCCGGTGCCGGTGCCGGCGAACAGCCAGAGCAGCAGCGCCGCCCAGAGCAGTTCGGTGGCGACGGTGATCCGCCAGGCCAGCCGCAGGCCGCGGCGCAGGCCCTCGGCGAGGACCAGCAGCAGGGCCGGGAAGAGCGCGGCCATCAGCCGCGCCGGGGTGTCGAATATCCGCTCGACGGCGTGCGCGCGGGCGCAGTCGTGGGCGGACATCGCGCAGAAGTCGGCGACCTCGTCCGGGGAGAGCCGGTGCGAGAAGTACAGCTCGGAGAAGGTGTTGAAGGGCCCCGCCGCGTTGTCGTACAGCGAGGCGACCAGCGGCCCGAGGGCGGCGGCCACCAGGCAGAGCGCGACCAGCACCCGGGTCTCGGTGTGCGAGGAGCGGTGCGGGCGCAGCTGCCATCGGCGCCGGGCGAGCAGCGCGCCGATGCCGAGGCCGAGCAGCGCGCCGGCGCTGCGCTGGACGCTCTGCAGGTGGCCGACGTACAGCGTCATCACCAGCGGGACGAGCACCACCAGCAGGTGCAGCCGGCGGCGCCAGAGCACGGTGAGCCGGTAGCCGAGCACGCCGGCCAGCGCGAACAGGCCGACGACCGGGCCGGTCGCGGTCTGGTCGGCGACGGCGAGGGTCCACTGCTCGCCGGCCCGTGCGCCGAGGGCGACCAGTCCGGTGCCGAGCAGGGTGCCCAGCACCTGCCCGCCGACCAGCACCAGGAGGGTCCGGCGCCGGCCGAGCCGGCTCTCGGCGGCCGGGCCGACCAGGAGCAGCAGCAGGCTGGTGAAGACGTACGAGCCCGCGCTGGAGCACCAGAGCAGCGAGGTGAACGGCGTCCACCAGCGGCCCTCGCCGAGGGTGGGCAGGCCGACGCCGATCTGGGCCAGCAGGCCCCGGGAGGGGCCGCCGGCCAGGCTGCCGGTGGCGGCGCCGACCGTCCAGAGCAGGCCGAGCAGCGCCAGGGTCAGCGGCGCGGCGCGCAGCCGGTCGGCGATCCCGGTGACGGCCTGCCGCCCGGGCTGGGGGGCCGGCTCGGGGGCGGTCGCCACCGGTACCGGCCCGGGGCCGTGGTCGTGCGCGCGTTCACGCTCGCGCTCGCGTTCGCGGGCGGCGACGACCGCCGGAGCCGCGCTGAGCCGGATCACCGGATCAATCCCGTCTGTTGGGCCAGCCACGGCAGTTGGTCGACGATTCCGGGCCGGAACACCACCCAGCCGTGCCCACCCGGCATCAGATCGAACCTCGCCTTCATCCCGGCGTCGAGCGCCGCCTGGTAGACCTTCTCCTGCTGCGGGCGGAACTCGCCGTCGGTGCGGCCGACGACGATCGCCGCCGCCGTGTCCGGGAACCGCTTGCGCCGCATCACCTGCAGCGGGTCGATCGCGTCGAACTTGTCGTGGTCACCGCCGAAGGCGGCGGCGACGGTCTGCTCCCGGGTACCCAGGGTGGGTTCCTCCTGCCCGGACATGTCGAGGAACGAGCCGTAGACGTCGGGGGCGTTGACGGCCATCTGGAGCGCGCAGGTGCCGCCCATCGAGGCGCCGCCGATGGACCAGGAGCCCCGGCCCTTGGCGGCCTGGAGGTGCTGGTGCACCCAGTTCGGCACGTCCTCGGCCAGGTAGGTCTGCACGTTGCCGAGCTTGGAGTCCATGCAGAGCGTGTTGTTCCAGATCGACCCGAGCTGGTCGGGCATCACCACGATCGGGGCCAGGCCGTCGTGCTCGGCGGCGAAGGCGTCCAGCGCCTCGTTCACCTGGCCGCCGAGCACCCAGTCGCCCGGGTTGCCGGGCTGGCCGGTGACCAGGACCACCACCGGCAGCAGCGGGCGCGGGCTGGCCTGGTAGGCGGGCGGCAGGTAGATGTACGCGTCGCGGGCCTTGAAGCCGGACTTGCCGCCCGGTATCGGCTCGATCGAGACGGTGCCCTTGGCGGGCAGCCCGGGCGGCGCCTGCCAGACGTCGGCGAGCACCTTGCCGGGGGGCGGGCTCACCGTCCGGGCGTCGAAGCCGGTGGTGAGGCCCTGGGTCTTGGAGAGCCAGGGCGCGAGCATGACCCGGCCGCTGGGGTACTGGCCGAACCCGCGGTTGACCTGGGAGGAGGCCATCAGCAGCACCAGCGCTCCGGCGGCGACCGCCAGCAGCTTGCCGCGCCGGCCGAGCCGGGGCATCCGGAAGCCGGCCAGGCAGAGTCCGAGGAGCGCGACGGCGATCCACCAGGTGACGTAGCGGGGCAGGCCCTCCGGGAAGGGGTGCCACCAGTCGTCCACGACGACGTCCAGCACCAGGCTGAGCGCGGCGGCGCTGAACAGCGCGGCGGGCAGCCGGCGGTTCCACCAGCTCCGGCCGCGGGCCAGCGCGAGCAGGAGCAGCGAGCCCCAGCCGGCGACGAGCACGGCGAGCGGGATCGGGCCGTGCGTCAGCGGCCAGTCGATCGGGTTCCATTGGACGGCGAGCGTGGCGGTGGTCATGTACGTGTCCCCGGCCGGGTGGTGTCGGCCAGGAATCCGTAGGCGACCACGTTTCCCTGGTAGCCGTGTTCCTCGCTGTACCCGCCGCCGCACGTGATCACCCGGAGCTGGGCGTCGGCGGCCTGGCGGTACACCCGGTCGTCCGGGAAGTCCTTTCGGTCGTGCACTTCGATGGCGTAGAGCTGGTAGACGGCGGTCGCGCCGTCCTCGCGGGCGATCTCGATCCGGTCGCCGCGGTGCAGCGCGCCCAGATGATAGAAGACGGCGGGCCCGCTCTGGTTGTCGACGTGCCCCGCGAGGATCGCGGTGCCGCGCTGACCGGGGGTGGCGCCGCCGCGGTACCAGCCGGCGAGGTTGCGGTCGGCCGCCGGGGGCGTCTGGAGGCGGCCGTCGCCGTCCAGTCCGAGTCCGGTGACGGGGGCGTCGAGCTTGACGGCGGGGATCCTGATCCGGGTCGGGGCGGAGGGGCCGAGCGGGGGGACGACGGAGACCGGGGCGAAGCCGGAGAGGGACTGTCCCGCACCGGGGGCCGGAGGCAGTGCGGCGTGGCCCCCGTCGTTCAGCAGCCAGGCCCCGAGGACGATCGCGGCGCCGACCGCCAGGGTACCCGGCCACGGGCTCCTGCTCTGCTGGGCGCCCACCCGGCGCTCCCCTCTGCTGACAGCTCGATCGTTCCTGAGAGTTTCCTGGGAACAATTCAACCGGATTGGACCTTAAGGCACGTCCATACGATGGTCCTATCGACACCCCCCGATCGGCAGGGCTACCGGCCCGATCCGTGCTCCGGGTAGGGGGGCGAACACGGGGAGAGACCGGATCCCGCCGGACGGACCACTCCCGAGTCCACCTGCATGACCATCGACAATCTCGGACACCTGTCCGGTTGCACCAATCGGGCGATCAGTTGCGACCGTTCGTGGTGGATCACCGACCGATCGTGTCCGCATGCCATGCTGACCCCGTTCACAGGCCTATCACCGCACTTGTCCGACCGGGCGCCTCCGGTCCGCCGCACGCCCCACGAACGGAGTGACCATGGACGCTCTCTCCCGCCGCACCCTACTGGCCGCCGGAGCCGCGACCGCAGCCGCCCTCACGGCCGGCTGCGGCACCAAGGGCGGCGCCGGCGGAGCGCAGGCGGCGACCCCGGAACCGGCCCCGGCCAGCCCCGCGGCGGACCACGCCGGCCCGGGCTCCGCGCCCCCGAAGGCCCCCGTCACGCTGATCGGCGACGGCTCCACCTCGGACACCGGTGCGCAGCCGAACCAGCCCGCCGTCGAGCCGCTGAAGCTCGGCGAGCGCCCGCCGCAGTTCGTGGTCTTCTCCTGGGACGGCGCCGGCGAACTGGACAACGGCCTGTTCCGCCGGTTCCGCCGGCTGGCGCAGGAGCACAACGCGTCGATGACCTTCTTCCTGAGCGGCCTCTACCTGCTGCCCGAGGCCAAGAAGGACCTCTACCGTCCGCCGCAGCACAAGGTCGGCGCCTCCGACATCGGCTACCTGTCGGACCAGCACATCCACGACACCCTGGAGAACCTGCACGCGGCCTGGCTGGAGGGGCACGAGATCGGCACCCACTTCAACGGGCACTTCTGCGGCGCCACCGGCGTCGGGCAGTGGTCGCCGCAGGAGTGGGACAGCGAGATCCAGCAGGCGATGGACTTCGTCACCAACTGGAAGACCACCACCGGCTTCACCGACCTGCCGGCGCTGCCCTTCGACTACCGCAAGGAGCTGATCGGCAGCCGCACCCCGTGCCTGGAGGGCCAGCGCAACCTGCTGCCGACCGCCGTCAAGCGCGGCTGGCGCTACGACAGCAGCGGCAACGGGACGCAGGTCTGGCCGCAGAAGATCCAGGGCGGGGCGCTCTGGGACCTCCCGCTGCAGTCCATCCCCTTCCCCGGGCACACCTTCCAGGTGCTGTCGATGGACTACAACATCATGTTCAACCAGTCCGGCAGCAACACCAAGGCCGACCCCTCGCTGCACGCCACGTACCAGACCCAGGCCAGGGACTCCTACCTGATGGGCTTCGAGCGCGCCTACAACGGCAACCGGGCGCCGTTCGTCATCGGCAACCACTTCGAGCAGTGGAACGGCGGCATCTACATGAACGCCGTCGAGGACGCGCTCAAGGAGATCGCCGGCAAGCCCGGGGTGCGGCTGGTCTCGTTCCGCCAGCTGGTCGACTGGCTGGACGCCCAGGACCCGGCGGTGCTCCGCAAGCTGCAGGGCCTCGCCGTCGGCCAGGCGCCGACCGGCGGCTGGGAGACCTTCCTCGGCTCCCCCGCGCCGGCCGGTGCCGCCGCCGGCTGACGCTACGCCGTCTTCCGGACCCGGCCGCCGAGCAGCGCGCCCACCAGCGCCACGCCCGTCATGGTCAGGAAGATCACGGTGAACGCGCCGACCGAACCGGAGCCCTCGGCGCCCCCGCGGGCGGCGGCCACCGAGCCGCCGCCCAGCGCCGAGAAGAGCACCCCGGACAGCCCCACCAGCAGGACGTTGCCGAGCGCGTCGCTCATCTGCAGCGAGGCGGAGTTGGCCCCGGCGTCCTCGGGCGTCGACAGCTTCATCATCAGCACGCTGACACTCGCCACCGTCAGCCCCATCCCGATCCCGCCGACACCCCAGGCCGCCGCCGCCACCCAGGCCGGCACCGCCGGAACCAGCACCAGCGCCGCCCCCGCGATCGCCACCGCCGTCAGCAGGAAGCCCCAGCGGATCATCGCCTCCCGGTACGGCTCCGCGCCCGGCCGGCCCTGCAGCCAGGAGCCGAGCGCCCAGGAGAGACCGCCGCTGGTCAGGGTCAGACCGGCCAGCGTCGGCGACAGGCCGCGCTGGGTCACCATCATCAGCGGGATGAACGCCTCCGCCGCGAAGAACGCCCCGGCGGCCACGCCGCGCAGCAGGATCACCGTCGGCAGCCCGCGCGCGGCCCGCAACGTCCCGGTCGGCAGCAGCCCCAGGACGGCGGGCACCAGCAGCGCCACCCCCGCGAACGCCGGGAGCAGCCCGATCAGGTCCAACCGCTGGCCGGCGTACTGCAGCAGACCGGCGCCCAGGGCCGCCATCGCGGCCATCCTGCTCCGGCGGCGGTCGAACTCCGCGCCCTTCAGCACCGGCTGCTCGCGCTCGGAGCGGCGCAGCGCCGGCCCCATCACCGCGAGCGGCAGCAGGATCAGCACCGGGACGGCGAGGAACACCCAGCGCCAGCCCAGGTGGTCGGTGACGGCGCCGGAGACCACCGGGCCGACGATCGAGGGCAGCACCCAGGCCGAGGAGAAGGCCGCGAACACCGACGGCCGCAGCCGCTCCGGGTAGGCCCGGCCGACCACCACGTACAGCGCGACGATCACCAGCCCGCCGCCCAGGCCCTGGATCGCCCGGCCGGCCACGAAGACCCACATGCCGGGCGCCGCCCCGGCCACCACCAGACCGGCCCCGAACACCGCGATGCCGGTGAACAGGGGTCGCAGCGGACCCCGCCGGTCGCACCACTGGCCGGAGACCACCAGGGCGAACAGCGTCGTGGTGAAGTACCCGGAGAAGGCGAAGGCGTACAGCGGGAGCCCGTCCAGCTGGCGGGCCGCCACCGGCATCGCGGTGTTGACGGCGGTCGCCTCGAAGGCGAGCAGCAGGACCACCGAGACGATCCCCAGGGTCAGCGCCCGGTAGCGGCCGGTGAGCACGCCGCCACCGGGGTCGGTCTCGTCGGGGGGTGTCGGGCCGGAGTCGACCGAGGTGGCGGAGGCTGTGGTCATGGGTCATATCGTAAGGCCCGTAGGGCACCATGACCCCTGACCGGTGGACCGGTTCCGCGTGGTCCGCAGGGCCTGGGACCGGGGCCCCGGCCCGTGGGGCGACCCGCTCAGTGCAGCACCTTGAGTCCCACCACGCCGGAGACGATCAGCAGCAGGCAGCCGATCCGCGCCGCGGTGACCGCGTCCCCCAGGACGGCCATGCCGTAGAGCGCCGTACCGACCGCGCCGATGCCGACCCAGACCGCGTAGCCGGTGCCGATCGGGATGGAGCGCATCGCGTACGCCAGACCGCCCATGCTGAGCGCCAGCGCGACGGCGAAGACCACGGTGGGGACGAGCCGGGAGAAGCCCTTGGACGAGTCCAGGGCCACCGCCCAGACGGTCTCCAGGACACCGGAGACGATGAGAACGAGCCATGCCATGACGAGGGACCTCCGCAGTCAGCAGCGGCCGGGTTGCCGCTGTGCTGCGCCGTCTTGTCGTCACCGGGTACGACGCGCTCGTCCGGAGTGGCCGGAGTCCGGCCACCTGCTTTCGACGGTAGCACGACCCGCCACACAGAATTTACACAAGGACATTGACGGGCCGCCCGCCATTCCGCCAAGATGAATTCACCAACACGGCGAACGACGACAGGAGTCGGCAATGAACAGGAAGACGGTGGCCCTTCTCGCGCCCCGCGCCTGTGCCGCGGCTCCCCGGTGTTGTCGCGCCTGTCGCTGTTGCCGCCACGCCTGAGCGCATCTGCGAAACAGCTCCTCCCACGGCCGTGTGCCCGAGTGGTTTAGGGAACCGCCTGCAAAGCGGTTTACACGGGTTCGATTCCCGTCATGGCCTCCACCGAAATGAATGCGCCGGTCCGCGAAGAATTCGCGGACCGGCTGTTCGGCGTTCTCCCGGCCGGATATTCCGGGCCCCCGGAGTACCGCCGGGAATTCACCCCGGGGGCGGGGCGGGTGCCCCGCCCCGCGGTCAGCCGGCGACGGCGTCCTCGGGCCGGATCGGCAGCCGCCCGACGGGCAGGCCGGTCGCGGCCCGGACGGCGGCGGCCACGGCGGCCGGGGCGACCACCGCGGGGGCCGCGCTGACCGCCTTGGCACCGAAGGTGGCGACCACGTCGCGCTCCTCGACCAGGGCGGCGATGCGGACCTCCGGGGTGTCCAGGGCGGTCGGCAGCCGGTAGCCGGTGAGCGAGGGGTTCAGCAGCAGGCCGCCCTCGGTGCGCAGGTCCTCCAGCAGCGCCAGCCCCACGCCCTGGGCCACGCCCGCCTCGATCCGGTCCTCGATCTGACGCGGGTTGAGCGCCCGGCCGACGTCCTGGGCCACCGTCACGTCCACCACCCGGACCGCGCCCAGCTCGATGTCCACGTCCACCACCGCGCGCATCGCGCAGAACGCGATGGAGACGAAGGCGTCACCGTGCCCGGCCTCGTCCAGCGGCTCGGTCGGGTGCGGGCGGCACTGCGCGGTCGCCCAGAGCTCCTTGCCCTCCAGCGCCTCGGCGACCGGCATACCGAGCACGCCGTCGTAGGAGGTGATCTTTCCGTCGGAGATCTGCAGCAGCTCGACCGACATCCCGAAGTCGGCGGCGATCGGCTGGAGCAACTGGTGGCGGACCATCAGCGCGGCCCGCTCGACCGCGCCGCCGGAGACCCAGGTGTGCCGACCCCGGGCGGCGGGCCCGGCGATCGACTGGTCGCTGTCGGCCGGTGCGATGTAGACCTCGTTGATCCCCAGCACCGACTGCACGATCTGCCGCGCCAAAGTGGCGAAGCCCTGCCCGGAGTCGACGGCGGCGCAGATCACCGTGGCGTGGTCGCCGCTGACCCGCACCGTCGCGGTGGAGACCTCGTCCTCGCCCTCGGCGCCCAGCATGTGCACCATGCCGACCGCGTAGCCGATGCCGCGGCGCACCGCCGCCGGGTCGCCGGCTCCGCCGGGCCCGCCCGGCAGCAGCCACTCGGCGTCCGGGTCGTCCACCGGCAGCGGGGGCAGCGGCTCCTCGGCGACCGCGTCCAGCAGCGCGGCCACCGGCGCGGGGCAGGTGACGGCCTGTCCGGTGGGCATCGGGTCTCCGGTCGCCATCGCGTTGCGCCGGCGGATCTCCACCGGGTCCACGCCGACCCGGGCCGCCAGCTGGTCCAGCTGCGACTCGTAGGCGAAGCAGGCCTGCAGGGCGCCCTCGCCGCGCATCCGGCCGGCCGGCGGGTTGTTGGTGCGCACCGCCCAGGCGTCCACGAAGACGTTCGGGCAGACGTAGGGCCCGACCGAGAAGGCGGTGGCGGCGGCCAGCGCCTCGGCCGAGACGTCCGCGTAGGCGCCGCCGTCCAGCAGGATCTGCGCCTCCACCTTGACCAGCTTGCCCTCGGCGTCGGCGTGGTGGCGGTAGCGCAGCAGCGCCGGGTGGCGGGAGGTGTGGGTGTGGAACGACTCCTCGCGGGTGAGGGTCATCTTCACCGGGCGGCCGGTGCGCAGCGCCAGCAGCGCCAGGGTCACCTGGAAGGAGAGGTCCTCGCGGTCCGAGGTGGCGCCGGGCACGCCGGTGACCACCAGTCGGACCCGGTCCGGCTCCAGGCCGAGGCAGGCGGCGGTGCGGTCGCGGTCGCCGTGCGGGTCGGTGGACGACAGGTGCAGTTCGACGCCGCCGTCCGGGCGCGGCACGGCCAGACCGGCCTCCGCGCCGAGCGGCGCCGGGTCCTGGCGGCCGACCTGGTAGAGACCCTCGACGATGACCTCGCCGGCCGCGTCCGGGTCCCCGGTGCGCAGCGGCAGGTGCCGGAAGAGGTTGCCGTCCGGGTGCAGCGGGCCGGCGGTGAAGGCCTGCTCGGGATCGGTCACCGCCTCCAGCGGCTCGTACTCGACGGTGATCAGACCGACCGCCAGCCGGGCGGTGTCCGGGTGGTCGGCGGCGACCGCGGCGACCGGCTCGCCGTGGTGGCGCACCACACCGGCGGCCAGCACCGGCCGGTCCGCGACGATCGGCCCGGCCGGGGCGCCGTCGGGGGTGCCGTCCGGCCCGGGCGGCAGGTCGGCGGAGGTGACCACCGCGTGCACGCCCGGCAGCGCGAGCGCGGCCGAGGTGTCGATGCCCCTGATCCGGGCGTGCGGGTGCGGGGAGCGCAGCACCGCGCCCCAGAGCAGGCCCTCGGCCCAGAGGTCGGCGGCGTACGGGTAGATGCCGAGCGCCTTCGGCAGGGCGTCGCTGCGCAGCGGGGAGCTGCCCAGCCCGAACGGCTCCCGTGCGCCGCCCTCGTCGCCGTCCTGCTGGGGTGCTGCGCCGATGTCGGTAGGCGACGTCATGATGCGTGGTCGTCCTCGGGGAGCCGGATGCCGTGGGCGGGGGTGGCACCGTACGGGACGCCGGCGGGGGCGACGCCCTCGACCGGGACCCCGTGCGGGGGCGTGTGCGCGTACGGCGTGCCGTGGGCGGGCGTGCCGTCGTACCCGGCCCCGTTCGGGGCCGTGCCGTCGAACCCGCCGCCGGGGGCCGGGATGCCGTGCGCCGGGGTCTGCTCGTAGACCGGGCCGTCGTACGGGGAGGCGTCGTAGCCGGACTGCTGCGGGTAGCCCCCGTCCGGGTAGCCGCCGGGCAGGTAGCCACCGGGTGCGGGGGCGCCCTGGTAGGGCTGCTGCTCGGGGTAGCCCTGCGGCGGGTAGTAGCCCTGCCCCTCGCCGGCCGCCTGGGCGGGGATGCCGGTGACGGGGGTGAGCACCGCGGTGTCGTACACGCCGGTGTCGTAGCCGCCGTGGCCCTCGGGGGCGCCGTAGGGCACGCCCGGGCCCGCCCCGCCGGTGGCCGGGGCCTCCTCGACGGGCGGCTGCGGGGCGTGCGGTTGCGAGCCGTGCGACTGCGGGACGTGCTCGATCCAGGCGTCGGCGTCGGTGTAGACCGGCAGGTCGGCGGCCCGGGCGGCCGGCTCGGGCGCCGGTGCCCCGCCCGCGGGGGCGTCGCCGGCGGGCGCGGCCGCCCCGGCGGCCGCCGCGTGGGCCTCCTCCGCCTCCTCGGCCTCCAGGGCGCGGGCGTCGGCGACGGACTGCACCGCGGCCAGCACGCCCCGGTAGCCGGTGCAGCGGCAGAGGTTGCCGCAGAGCGCCTGGCGGGCCTCGACCTCGGTGGGCCGGTGGTTGCGCTGGAGCAGGTCGTGCACGGCCATCGCCATGCCGGGCGTGCAGTAGCCGCACTGCACCGCGCCGGACTCGGCCAGCGCCTGCTGGACCTCGCTGGCGCCGCCGCCGGCCGAGAGGCCCTCGACGGTGTTGATCTCGCTGTCCGCGGCCAGCGCGGCGGGCACCAGGCAGCCGGCCACCAGCTGGCCGTCCACCTGGACCGAGCAGGCGCCGCACTCGCCCTGCTCGCAGCCGTCCTTGGCGCCGGCCAGCCCGAGCCGCTCGCGCAGCACGTACAGCAGGCTCTCGCCGATCCAGGCGTCGGTGACGGGCCGTTCGAAACCGTTGACCCGCAGGGTGTACGAGGCGCAGGGGCGCAGCTCGCGGCTGACCTGCGGCGCGTGGTCGAACGGGCCGGCGTCGAGGGTTCCGATGGGGTCAGTGGTCACTTCAGCGCCCTTCCCAGTGCCCGGCGGGCCAGCACCGATACGGTACGCCGCAGCCGAACGGCGGCCGCGCTCGGCCCCTCGGTCACGGCCTCCCAGGCGCCCTCGGCGCCGTAGCTGTCGGGTACGCACGCGGCGGCCACGTACTCGCCGAAGGCGGCCGTCGCGGTGGGGTCGATCTCGCGGCTGCCGTCCCAGTCGATGCAGCCGGCCACCCAGGCCTCGGCCTCCAGCGGGCGCAGCGGCACCGGGGCGACGGCTCCGACGGCGCAGCGTACGGCGCGCCGGGCGGGGTCGAGGACGAGCGCGACGGAGGCGGTGGCGCGGGCCGGGCCGCTGCGGCCGGTGGCCTTGAGGAAGACCTGCGGGGCGTGCAGCAGCGGGACGCGCACCCAGGTGAGCAGCTCACCGGGGCGCAGCGGGTCGAGGCCGGTGAGCAGGTGGCTGACCGGGACCTCGCGGGTGGCGCCGGCCCGGGCGAGGGTCGCGGTGGCCTCCAGCGCGGCCAGCACCGGGAGGGTGTCGCCGGCCGGCGCGGCGGTGACGATGTTGCCGCCGAGGGTGCCGACGTTGCGCACCTGCGGGGGGCCCGCGGTCCGGGCCGCGTCGGCCAGGGCGGGGATGAGGGCCGCGAAGTCGGGGCGGTCCATCCGGGCGTGGGTGAGCCCGGCGCCGAGCACGGCGGTGCCGCCGTCCTCGTAGCGCCAGCCGCGCAGCTCGGTGATCCGGCCGAGGCCGATCAGGGCCGCGGGGCGCAACCGCCCGGCGTTGACGGCCTCCATCAGGTCGGTGGCGCCGGCCACCGGCACCGCGGCCGGGGTGGCGGCCAGCGCGTCGACGGCCTCGTCGAGGGAGGCCGGCAGCATGATCGTCCGGTTCACCTGGGTCCCACCGTGCTCCACTTGCTCATCGATCGCCTGCCGCCCGCGGCCCTCGGCCGGGGTGTCCGCGTCGGCAGCCCGGCCTGGCCCGTAGGGTACGGGCGATCGGGCCGGGTTGGGCAACTCTGGCACACAATGCTCGATGATCATTTCGGGGCGGGCGAACGGAACTGCCCGATTGGGACGCATACCGGGCGGTATCTGCTCCGGCCCGAAACCGGACCGGAGCAGATGTTCATCTGTTCTTGACGTCGGATGACCACTCAAAAGTTCCCGGTCGCCATGGAGCCCGGTGGCCGATCGTGGTCAGACCGCCGGCGGCGCACCCTCGATCGGACGGCCGGCCACCCCGGGCCGGCGCTGCCAGGGGTGCGGCCCGTCGACCGGGCGGTACTCGACGCCGAGCGCGTCCAGCACGGCCCGGTGCGACTCCATCCGCCGCTCGAAGCCCGCGTAGTCGCGCTCGGCCGGGTCGGCGGGCAGCGCGGACCAGGCCACCTCCGAGAAGGCCGCGAGCCGGGGGAAGGCCCGGTAGTCGACGTCCCGGGCGCTGTCCATGAACTCGCTCCACAGGTTGGCCTGGGTGCCGATCACCCGGCGGGCCGCGGCTTCGTCGAGCTGCGCCGGCACCGGCTCGAAGCGGTACACGTCCTCCAGGGTGCGGACGAAGCCGACCGGGACCGGCTCGTCCTCGCCCGGGGCCTGCCGGTGGTCCAGGTACACGTGCTGCTCGGGGCACATCACCACGTCGTGCCCGGCCTGCGCGGCGGCGATCCCGCCCCCGTAGCCGCGCCAGGAGGAGACCGCCGCACCGGGTGCCAGCCCGCCCTCCAGGATCTCGTCCCAGCCGATCAGCCGGCGCCCGCGCTCGGCCAGCCAGCGGTCGAAGTGCCGGATCACCCAGCTCTGCAGCTCGTCCTCGTTGCTCAGCCCGAGCTCCTGGATCCGCTCCTGGGCCGCGGCACTGTCCTTCCACTGCTCCTTCGGGCACTCGTCGCCGCCCAGGTGGACGAACTCCGACGGGAAGAGCTCCAGGACCTCCTCCAGCACCCCCTCGAAGAAGCGGACGGTGGCCTCGGAGGGGTTGAGCACGTTGTGACTCACGCCCCAGTCCGTCCACACCCCGAGGGCGGCGGTGTCCACCACGTCGGTGTTGCCCAGTTCGGGGTAGGCGGAGATCGCGGCCTGGGAGTGACCCGGAAGGTCGATCTCCGGGACGACGGTGATCGCCCGTTCGGCGGCGTACGCGACGATCTCGCGCAGGTCGTCCTGGGTGTAGAAGCCGCCGTGCGGGCGGTCGTCGCGGCGCTGGGCGGAGCGGTAGCCGACCATCGAGCGCTCGCGCCAGGAGGCCAGCTCGGTGAGCTTCGGGTAGCGCTTGATCTCCACCCGCCAGCCCTGGTCGTCGGTCAGGTGCAGGTGGAGCACGTTGAGCTTGTGCGCGGAGAGCTGGTCGATGAAGCGCAGCACGTCGGACTTGGGCAGGAAGTGGCGGGCGACGTCCAGCAGCGCGCCGCGCCAGCCGAAGCGGGGGGCGTCCTCGATGTCGACGCCGGGCAGCACCCAGCCGGTGTCGCGCAGCGGCGCCCGGCGGTAGGCGTCCGGGCCGAGCAGGCGGCGCAGGGTCTGCGCGCCCCAGAGCGCGCCGGCCGGGCCGCCGGCGGTGACCACGGCGCGGCCGGGGCGCACCGAGAGCCGGTACGCCTCACCGGCCAGCGCCGCGTCGTGGACCAGTTCGATGCCCTCGCCGGGCCGCCCGGGACCGAGCGGCAGTCCGGTGGCGGCGGTCAGCGCGGTGCGCAGCCACCGCTCGGCCCCGGACAGCTCCGGCGGCGCGGTCAGGGTGGTGGAGCGGTCGAGGGGGAAGTCCTGGTCCTGGAGGCGGACGGAACTCAAGGGGGCGGGAATGAGGTCCATTCCGCCATCCTGCCCCCGGCCCGGTCAATTGGCATAGACCACTCTGCACAATGCCGCACAGTGCAAAACGGCACCGTGCAGAACGGCGCAGTGCAGAACAGCGCTGTGCGGAACGGTGCCGTGTGCGGACGGGTCGGCGCCGTCCCGGACCGGGCGACCCGGCCGGGCCGGGCGGCCGGGCTACTTGTCGTCGCCGCCCTTGCCGTCCTGGGGCTTGCCGATGCCGTCGTAGATCTCCTTGCACATCGGGCAGACCGGGTACTTCTTCGGGTCGCGCCCGGGCACCCAGACCTTGCCGCAGAGCGCCACCACGGGAGACCCGGAGAGCGCACTCTCCATGATCTTGTCCTTCTGGACGTAGTGCGCGAAGCGCTCGTGGTCGCCGTCCCCGTGGGACACCTGGGGGACGGGCTCGACCAGGGTGCCGGTGCCGAGGCCGCGCTCGGGCTCAAGAGTGCTCATAGGTGCCAAGTCTATGGGCGCCCCGGGAAACCGGGCCAGTGTCGCGCCGGCGGCCGCGCCCGCGGGGCCGCCGCGGGCGGCGCGGACCGGCCCGCCGGCCGGCCCTCGGGTCAGTTCAGCGTGGGGTCGTCCGGGTACGTCGCGAGCAGCGCCAACGGGCCGCGCTGGCGGCGCAGCACGGCGCGCCACAGCCGCTCCGGCTCGGGGCTGGAGATGTCCCCCGGCTCGCAGTCGACCAGGTACCAGGCCCCGGTGCCCAGCTCCGCCTCCAGCTGCCCCGGCGACCAGCCCGCGTACCCGGCGAAGATCCGCAGGCCGCCGAGCTCACCGGCCAGCACCTCGGGCGGCGCCTCCAGGTCCACCAGGCCGATCGCCCCGTGCACCCGGCGCCAGCCGAGCGGCTCCACGGTCTCCGGCTCCCCCGGCGCCACCGCCAGGCCGAGCGCGGAGTCCAGCGCCACCGGCCCGCCCTGGAACACCACGGCGGGGTGCCCGACGAGACCGCCCCAGCCGTCCAGCACGCTGCCCACCTCGACCGGCGTCGGCCGGTTGAGGACCACACCGAGCGCCCCCTCGGCGTCGTGGTCGAGGAGGAGCACCACCGCCCGGGCGAAGTTCGGATCGGTGAGCACGGGCGTAGCGACGAGCAATCGGCCGGTGTGCGACCGGCCTCCGTGCGTATGGGCCGCCGTCATGTCTCACATGATCCCGCAGAACCACCGGGGCCGGACACCTCGACGCGAAGCCGGCCGGCGAGGGGCCGCCACCCGCCGCGGACGGCGGCGCGAACACCCGTACGGACGCACCGGCGGGCGCGACACCCCCGGACGGGAGCACCATCACGGGAGAGGCAGACGGGAACCACCGATACGCCTACTACCATCTACTGATGGTGGACGCCCTTATGCGGTGCCGACTCGGTCACGCCGGGGGCCCGAGCGCGCCCGTACGACCGGTCCACCGCCCGGCTCCCACCCGGAGCCGCACCCACTCCTCTGGCACCCCGGATTGCGAGAACGATGACCGACGACGTCCTGCTGGTCCACGGCGGAAACCCGCTCGAAGGCGAGATCCGCGTCCGCGGTGCGAAGAACCTGGTCCCCAAGGCCATGGTCGCCGCCCTCCTCGGGCAGGGCCCCAGCAGACTGCGCAACGTCCCGGACATCCGCGACGTCAAGGTGGTCCGCGGCCTGCTCCAGCTGCACGGGGTCACCGTGCGCACCGGTGACGAGGACGGCGAGCTGATCCTCGACCCCTCCCACGTGGAGAGCGCCAACGTCGCCGACATCGACGCGCACGCCGGCTCCTCGCGCATCCCGATCCTCTTCTGCGGCCCGCTGCTGCACCGCCTCGGCCACGCCTTCATCCCCGGCCTCGGCGGCTGCGACATCGGCGGCCGCCCGGTCGACTTCCACTTCGAGGTGCTGCGCCAGTTCGGCGCCAGCATCGAGAAGCACCCGCAGGGCACCTACCTGGTGGCCCCGCAGCGCCTGCGCGGCACCCGGATCGAGCTGCCCTACCCCTCGGTCGGCGCGACCGAGCAGGTGCTGCTCACCGCCGTCCTCTGCGAGGGCGTCACCGAGCTGCGCAACGCGGCCGTGGAGCCCGAGATCGTCGACCTCATCTGCGTGCTGCAGAAGATGGGCGCGATCATCACCATGGGCACCGACCGGACGATCCTGATCACCGGTGTGGACGAGCTCTCCGGCTACAACCACCGCGCCCTGCCGGACCGCCTGGAGTCCGCCTCCTGGGCCTGCGCGGCGCTGGCCACCAAGGGCGACATCTACGTCCGCGGCGCCCGCCAGCTGGAGATGATGACCTTCCTCAACACCTTCCGTAAGGTCGGTGGCGCCTTCGAGGTGGACGACGAGGGCATCCGGTTCTGGCACCCGGGCGGCGAGCTCAAGGCGATCGCCCTGGAGACCGACGTGCACCCCGGCTTCCAGACCGACTGGCAGCAGCCGCTGGTCGTCGCGCTGACCCAGGCGACCGGCCTGTCCATCGTGCACGAGACGGTGTACGAGTCGCGGCTGGGCTTCACCGGGGCGCTGAACCAGATGGGCGCGCACATCCAGCTCTACCGCGAGTGCCTGGGCGCCACCCCGTGCCGCTTCGGCGCCCGCAACTTCCTGCACTCCGCGGTCGTCTCCGGCCCGTCCAAGCTGATGGGCTCCGAGCTGGTCATCCCGGACCTGCGCGGCGGCTTCTCGTACCTGATCGCGGCGCTGGCGGCCGAGGGCACCTCGACCGTCCACGGCATCGACCTGATCAACCGCGGCTACGAGAACTTCATGGAGAAGCTGCGCGACCTGGGCGCCCACGTCGAGCTGCCCAACGAGCGGCTGGTCACCGCCTGACCCGGCGGCCGGGTTCCCTTCGGGGAGCCCGGCCGCACGGCGAGAGGCCGGGCTCCCCCAGATCGGAAT
>NZ_JBEXYD010000032.1:66418-94729 GCF_040630735.1 Kitasatospora sp. NPDC005748 | reverse complement strand
GGTCTTCCACCTCGGCGGCGGCCACGGGTTGGGCCGCACCGCGGCGGCGCCCGCCAGCCCCGGCGCCGCGCTGGTCTTCGTCCACGAGCCCCACCCGGCCGTCGCCTCGGCCGAGGCGACCTTCCGGGAGAACCTCGGCCTGCGGGCGCCCGCCGAGTTCCTCACCGCCGACGCCCTCGGCACGGACGCCGTCCCGGCCGGCTCGGTCGACCTGGTGCTGAACAACCCGCCGTTCCACTCGCACCAGGCCACCACCGACGCCACCGCCTGGCGGATGTTCACCGGTGCCCGCCGGGCGCTGCGCCCGGGTGGCGAACTCTGGGTGGTCGGCAACCGTCATCTCGGCTACCACGTCAAGCTGCGCCGCCTCTTCGGGAACTGCGAAGTCGTCGCGGGCAACCCGAAGTTCGTGGTGCTGCGGGCCGTCCGCCGGTGACCCGGCCGGGGGCCGGGCCGACGGCGCCGGGGGCGCGCCGCCCGACGATCAACTAAGGGTAACCTAAGCTCATGGCGCCGACGGGTGGCGAGCCGTCCGCGATGGACGGCGCACCCCGCCGCCCGGGTGTGGAGCGGTCCGCCTGCCGGTCCGCCGCGCACTCCCTTGCATGAATGTTCCGTGATGCGTATATTCATGCTCCGACCAAGGAGGGAACTGCCATGGCATTGCGAGTCGCCGTCGCCGGTGCGAGCGGATACGCGGGCGGTGAGGTGCTGCGCCTGCTGCTCGGCCACCCCGAGGTGGAGATCGGGGCGCTGACCGGCGGCTCGAACGCGGGTACCAGGCTCGGCACCCTGCAGCCGCACCTGATCCCGCTCGCCGACCGGATCCTGGAGCCCACCACCCCGGAGGTGCTGGCCGACCACGACGTGGTGTTCCTGGCACTGCCGCACGGCCAGTCCGCCGCCGTCGCCGAGGCCCTCGGCCAGAACGTCCTGGTCGTCGACTGCGGCGCCGACTTCCGGCTGAAGGCCGCCGCCGACTGGGAGCAGTTCTACGGCTCCGCGCACGCCGGCACCTGGCCCTACGGCCTCCCCGAGCTGCCCGGCCACCGCGCCGCGCTCAAGGGCGGCAACCGCATCGCCGTCCCCGGCTGCTACCCGACCGCCGTCTCGCTGGCGCTCTTCCCGGCGTACGCGGCCGGGCTCGCCGAGCCCGAGGCCGTGATCGTCGCCGCCTCCGGCACCTCGGGCGCCGGCAAGGCCGCCAAGACCCACCTGCTCGGCAGCGAGGTGATGGGCAACGTCAGCGCCTACGGCGTCGGCGGGCAGCACCGGCACACCCCGGAGATGTCGCAGAACCTCACCCCGGTCGCGGGCGAGCCGGTCACCGTCTCCTTCACGCCCACCCTGGTGCCGATGCCGCGCGGCATCCTCGCCACCTGCTCCGCCAAGGCGAAGCCCGGGGTGACCGGCGAGGCCCTGCGCGCCGCCTACACCGAGGCGTTCGCCGACGAGCCCTTCGTCCACCTGCTGGCCGAGGGCCAGTGGCCGCAGACCAGCAGCGTCTACGGCTCCAACGCCGCCCTGGTCCAGGTCGCCCTGGACGAGAGCGCCGGGCGGATCATCGCGATCAGCGCGATCGACAACCTGGTCAAGGGCACCGCCGGCGGCGCGGTGCAGAGCATGAACATCGCCCTCGGCCTGCCCGAGGAGCTCGGCCTTCCCCTGATCGGAGTCGCACCGTGACCAAGAACGTCAACGTCGGCGTGACCGCCGCCAAGGGCTTCCGGGCCGCCGGCGTCACCGCCGGGATCAAGGACTCCGGCACCCCCGACCTCGCCCTCGTCGTCAACGACGGCCCGTCGCTGGCCGCCGCCGGAGTGTTCACCAGCAACCGGGTCAAGGCCGCGCCCGTGCTCTGGTCGGAGCAGGTCCTCAAGGGCGGTCAGGTCTCCGCCGTCGTCCTCAACTCCGGTGGCGCCAACGCCTGCACCGGCCCGCTCGGCTTCCAGGACACCCACGCCACCGCCGAGAAGGCCGCCGAGGAACTGGGGCTCAACGCCGGCGAGATCGCCGTCGCCTCCACCGGCCTGATCGGCCTGCGCCTGCCGATGGACATCCTGCTGCCCGGTGTCGCCCTCGCCGCCGGGCAGCTCGACGCCGCCGGTGGCGAGGCCGCCGCGATCGCCATCAAGACGACCGACACCGTCCACAAGACCGCCCAGGTGACGAAGGACGGCTGGACGGTCGGCGGCATGGCCAAGGGCGCCGGCATGCTCGCCCCCGGCCTGGCCACCATGCTGGTCGTCCTGACCACCGACGCCGCGCTCGACGCCGCCGCCCTGGACGTCTCGCTGCGCGCCGCCACCCGCACCACCTTCGACCGGATCGACTCCGACGGCTGCATGTCGACCAACGACACGGTGCTGCTGCTCGCCTCCGGCGCCTCCGGCATCACCCCGGAGCAGGCCGGGTTCGACGAGGCCGTCCGCACCGTCTGCGCCGACCTCGCGCGGCAGCTGATCGGTGACGCCGAGGGCGCGAGCAAGGACATCCGGATCGACGTCACCGACGCCGCCACCGAGGCGGAGGCCGTCGGCGTCGCCCGGGTCATCAGCCGCAACAACCTGCTCAAGTGCGCCCTCCACGGCGAGGACCCGAACTGGGGCCGGGTGCTGGCCGCGATCGGCACCACCGACGCCGCCTTCGACCCGGACCGCCTCGACGTCGCCATCAACGGCGTCTGGGTCTGCCGGGACGGCAGCGTCGGGGAGGACCGCGACCTCGTCGACATGACCGGCCGGGAGATCGTCATCACCGCCCGCCTGAACGCCGGCGAGGCCGCCGCGACGGTGTGGACCAACGACCTCACCGCCGACTACGTGCACGAGAACAGCGCCTACTCCACCTGACAGCCGCTGACAGCCGCCACAGCCGCACCTGCCGACCGAGCCGGGGACCACACACGTGCAGATCGCACCCAAGGGCGAACAGGCCCGCAACAACACCGCGTTGCCCAAGGCCATGACGCTGATCGAGGCGCTGCCCTGGCTGGAGCGCTTCCACGGCAAGACCGTCGTCGTGAAGTTCGGCGGCAACGCCATGGTGGACGAGAGCCTCAAGGCGGCGTTCGCCCAGGACGTCGTCTTCCTGCGCTACGCCGGCCTGCACCCCGTCGTGGTCCACGGCGGCGGCCCGCAGATCAGCGCCCAGCTCGACAAGCTCGGCCTGGAGTCCTCGTTCACCAACGGCCTGCGGGTCACCACCCCCGAGACCATGGACGTGGTCCGGATGGTGCTGGCCGGCCAGGTCCAGCGCGAACTGGTCGGGCTGCTCAACGGCCACGGCCCGTTCGCGGTCGGCATGACCGGCGAGGACGCCCACACCATGACCGCCGTCAAGCGGTACGCGGTGGTCGACGGCGAGCAGGTCGACATCGGCCTGGTCGGCGACATCGTCAACATCGAGGCCGGCGCGGTGAAGGCGCTGATCGCCGACGGCCGGATCCCGGTGATCTCCTCGATCGCCCGGGGCACCGACGGGCACGTCTACAACATCAACGCCGACACCGCCGCCTCCGCCCTCGCGGTGGCGCTCGGCGCCGAGATGCTCGTCGTCCTCACCGACGTCGAGGGCCTGTACGCCGACTGGCCGCACTCCGACGACGTGATCAGCCAGCTCAGCGCGACCGAGCTGGAGGAGCTGCTGCCCGAGCTGGCCAGCGGCATGCTCCCCAAGATGGAGGGCTGCCTGCGGGCCGTCCGCTCCGGCGTGGGCACCGCCCGCGTCCTGGACGGCCGGGTGCAGCACAGCCTGTTGCTGGAGATCTTCACCGACGAGGGCATCGGCACGATGGTCGTGCCGGACGACGAAGCGACCGTGACCGGGGGACTGGCATGACGACCGACGCACAGCACAGCGGCAGCGCGCAGCCGACCGGCAACGAGCGGCTCACCGACCGCTGGCAGCACGCCTTCACCGACAACTACGGCACCCCGCGGATCCCGCTGGTCCGCGGCGAGGGCGCCAAGCTGTGGGACGCCGACGGCAAGGAGTACACCGACCTGCTCGGCGGCATCGCCGTCAACGCCCTCGGCACCGGCCACCCGGCGGTCGTCGAGGCCGTCACCCGGCAGATCTCGACCCTCGGCCACGTCTCCAACCTCTTCATGGCCGAGCCGACCATCGCGCTGGCCGAGCGGCTGCTGACGCTCTCGGGCCGGGACGGCCGGGTGTTCTTCTGCAACTCCGGCGCCGAGGCCAACGAGGCCGCGTTCAAGATCAGCCGGCGGACCGGCCGCACCCATGTGGTCGCCCTCCAGGGCGGCTTCCACGGCCGGACCATGGGCGCCCTCGCGCTCACCGGCCAGCCCGCCAAGCAGGAGCCGTTCCTGCCGCTGCCCGGCGAGGTCACCCACGTCCCCTTCGGCGACGTCGAGGCGCTGCGCGCGGCCGTGACCGCGGAGACCGCGGCCGTCTTCCTGGAGCCGATCCAGGGCGAGAACGGCGCGATCCCGCTGCCCGACGGCTACCTGCGGGCCGCCCGCGAGATCACCCGGGCCACCGGCACCCTGCTCGTCCTGGACGAGATCCAGACCGGCATCGGCCGCACCGGGTACTGGTTCGCCCACCAGGCCGTCGAGGGCGTCGAGCCGGACGTGGTCACCCTCGCCAAGGCACTCGGCGGCGGGCTGCCGATCGGCGCCGTGCTCGCGTTCGGGGAGGCCGCCGAGCTGCTCACCCCGGGCCAGCACGGCACCACCTTCGGCGGCAATCCGGTGGTCGCGGCGGCGGCTCTCGCGGTGCTCGACACCATCGAGTCCGAGGGCCTGCTGGAGCACGTCCGCAAGATCGGCGAGCGGCTGCGGCACGGGGTCGAGGCGATCGGCGACCCGCTGGTCTCGCACGTGCGCGGGGCCGGCCTGCTGCTCGGCATCGTGCTGACCGCGCCGGTGGCCGCGAAGGTCCAGGCCGCCGCCCAGGAGGCCGGCTTCCTGGTCAACGCCGCCGTCCCGGACGCCGTCCGGCTCGCGCCGCCGCTGGTGCTCACCGAGCAGGACGCGGACGCCTTCCTGGCCGCGCTGCCGGAGATCCTCCGGACGGTGCGGGAGAACGCCCCGGCCGATGCGAGCCGAGCGTAGTCCGGGAGAATAATCACATGACCGTTCCCCACGCCGACCAGCCCGCCGCCGGTCCGACGCCGCAGGTCCCGCAGACCCGCACCGCGCGCCACCGGCGAATCGTGGACCTGCTCACCCGCCAGCCCGTGCGCTCGCAGAGCCAGCTCGCCAAGCTGCTCGCCGACGACGGACTGGTGGTCACCCAGGCCACCCTCTCCCGGGACCTGGACGAGCTGGGAGCGGTGAAGATCCGCAACCGGGACGGCGCGCTCATCTACGCCGTCCCGGCCGAGGGCGGCGACCGCACGCCGCGCGCACCGATGGGGGAGTCGGCCAGCGAGGGCCGGATGGCCCGGCTGGCCGGCGAGCTCATGGTCTCCGCCACCGCCTCCGGCAACCTCGTCGTCCTGCGGACCCCGCCGGGCGCGGCCCAGTTCCTGGCCTCCTCGATCGACCAGGCCGAGGTCTTCGAGATCATCGGCACCATCGCCGGGGACGACACCGTCCTGCTGATCAGCCGCGATCCCTCCGGGGGCCAGGCCCTCGCCGACCACCTGATGCAGCTCGCCCAGGCCAAGGCCCAGTAGCCCCCGGCCGGGCCCGGCCGACCCGGGCCCGCCCCGTTCCGCCCACCCGACGCACCGCCCCGTGACCCCGGTTCGCCCGTTCCTCGGCAGGGGTTTTGAAATCCATACGGTGTAGTGCATACTTATGCCTATCGCCGTAAGCCTGTTCGCACTGTTGTGAAGGAGAAAGCCGTGACCGAGCGCGTCGTACTCGCCTACTCGGGCGGTCTGGACACGTCCGTCTGCATCGGCTGGATCGCCGAGGAGACGGGCGCCGAGGTCATCGCCGTCGCCGTCGACGTCGGCCAGGGCGGCGAGGACCTGGAGGTCATCCGCCAGCGGGCGCTGGACTGCGGCGCCGTCGAGGCCGAGGTCGCGGACGCCCGCGACGAGTTCGCCGACGAGTACTGCCTCCCGGCCATCAAGGCCAACGCCCTGTACCAGGGCCAGTACCCGCTGGTGTCGGCCCTCTCCCGGCCGGCCATCGTCAAGCACCTGGTCGCCGCCGCGCAGAAGCACGGCGCCACCACCGTCGCCCACGGCTGCACCGGCAAGGGCAACGACCAGGTCCGCTTCGAGGTCGGCATCCAGTCGCTGGCCCCCCAGCTGAAGTGCATCGCCCCGGTCCGCGACTACGCGATGACCCGGGACAAGGCGATCGCCTTCGCGGAGGCCAAGGGCCTGCCGATCGCCACCACCAAGAAGTCCCCGTACTCGATCGACCAGAACGTCTTCGGTCGCGCCGTCGAGACCGGCTTCCTGGAGGACATCTGGAACGCCCCGATCGAGGACGTCTACGAGTACACCCAGAACCCGGCCACCCCGCGCGAGGCCGACCAGGTGGTCATCACCTTCGACGCCGGCGTCCCGGTCGCCATCGACGGCCGCAAGGTGACCGTCCTGCAGGCCATCGAGGAGCTCAACAAGCGGGCCGGCGCCCAGGGCATCGGCCGGCTCGACATGGTCGAGGACCGGCTCGTCGGCATCAAGTCCCGGGAGATCTACGAGGCCCCCGGCGCGATCGCCCTGATCACCGCCCACCAGGCCCTGGAGAACGTCACCGTCGAGCGCGAACTCGCCCGCTACAAGCGGCAGGTGGAGCAGCGCTGGGCCGAGCTGGTCTACGACGGCCTCTGGTTCTCCCCGCTGAAGCGGGCGCTGGACGGCTTCGTCAGCGAGGCCAACCAGCACGTCACCGGCGAGATCCGGATGGTGCTGCACGCCGGCCGGGCCGTCGTCGACGGCCGCAAGTCCGACCAGTCGCTGTACGACTTCAACCTCGCCACCTACGACACCGGCGACACCTTCGACCAGTCGATGTCCAAGGGCTTCATCGAGATCTTCGGGATGTCCTCGAAGATCGCCGCCCGCCGCGACCTCGGCTGAGCCGACCGCCCGGTCGTCCGACCACCTGCCGGGCCCCGGCCGCGCCCCCTCGCGGCCGGGGCCGCCCCCGACCCGCCACCTTGTAAGGAGCCCAGCGATGCCTGCCGACCAGACCGCCGCCAGTAACTCTCCTGAGCTGCGCCTCTGGGGCGCGCGCTTCGCCGACGGCCCGTCCGAGGCGCTCGCCAGGCTCTCCGCCTCGGTGCACTTCGACTGGCGCCTCGCGCCGTACGACATCGCCGGCTCGAAGGCCCACGCCCGCGTCCTGCACAAGGCCGGGCTGCTCAGCGCCGAGGAACTCGACGGCATGCTCGCCGGGCTGGACCAGCTGCTCGCCGACGTCGAGGCCGGCACCTTCACCGGCACCGTCGCCGACGAGGACGTCCACACCGCGCTGGAGCGCGGCCTGCTGGA
This sequence comes from Kitasatospora sp. NPDC005748, assembly GCF_040630735.1. NCBI lineage: Bacteria > Bacillati > Actinomycetota > Actinomycetes > Kitasatosporales > Streptomycetaceae > Kitasatospora > Kitasatospora sp. NPDC005748. Next base: position 87,303 of record NZ_JBEXYD010000032.1, on the reverse strand, counting down.
GCGGCTCGGCGCCGACCTGGGCGGCAAGCTGCGGGCCGGCCGCTCGCGCAACGACCAGATCGCCACGCTGTTCCGGATGTACCTGCGCGACCACGCCCGGATCATCGGCGGGCTGATCCTGGACCTCCAGCACGCCCTGGTCGGCCTGGCCGAGGAGCACCCGCACACCGCCATGCCGGGGCGCACCCACCTCCAGCACGCGCAGCCGGTGCTCTTCGCCCACCACGTCCTCGCGCACGTGCACGCCCTCGGCCGGGACGCCGAGCGGCTGCGCCAGTGGGACGTGCGCACCGCCGTCTCCCCGTACGGCTCCGGTGCGCTGGCCGGTTCCTCGCTCGGCCTCGACCCGCAGGCGGTCGCCGCCGACCTCGGCTTCGAGCGGGGCTCGGTCGGCAACTCCATCGACGGGACGGCCTCGCGCGACTTCGTCGCCGAGTTCGCCTTCGTCACCGCGATGATCGGGATCAACCTCTCCCGGATCGCGGAGGAGGTGATCATCTGGAACACCAAGGAGTTCGGCTTCATCACCCTGCACGACGCCTTCTCCACCGGCTCCTCGATCATGCCGCAGAAGAAGAACCCGGACATCGCCGAGCTGGCCCGCGGCAAGTCCGGCCGGCTGATCGGCAACCTGACCGGCCTGCTGGCGACGCTGAAGGCGCTGCCGCTCGCCTACAACCGGGACCTCCAGGAGGACAAGGAGCCGGTCTTCGACTCCTGCGACACGCTGGAGGTGCTGCTGCCGGCCTTCACCGGCATGATGGCCACCCTCACCGTGCACCGGGACCGGCTGGAGGAGCTCGCCCCGGCGGGCTTCTCGCTCGCCACCGACATCGCCGAGTGGCTGGTCAAGCAGGGCGTGCCGTTCCGGGTCGCGCACGAGGTCGCCGGTGCCTGCGTCAAGGTCTGCGAGCAGCAGGGCATCGAGCTCTCCGACCTGACGGACGAGCAGTTCGCGCGGATCTCCGAGCACCTGACGCCCGACGTCCGCTCGGTGCTCAGCGTCCACGGCGCGATCGCCTCGCGCAACGGCCGCGGCGGCACGGCCCCCTCGGCGGTGGCCGTCCAGCTCGCCGAGGTGAAGGACGACCTGGCGCTCCAGGAGGAGTGGGTCCAGGGCTGACACCCCCGAAGCGGTACCCCTCGAAGGGGGCGTGGCGGATCGAGCGCCGCGCCCCCTTCGGGTGCTCACGCCCGGTCGGCCGTAACCGGCCCGGCCCGGAGCAGGTCATGCACGGTATGTGCACCATCCTTCCCGTCGTCCCGTCCGCCGAGGACGAGGTCCTCGCCGCGCTGCGGCGCCGCGCCGTCCGGGCGGCGGTGGCCGCCCTGCCGGGCCGCTGCCCGCAGCTCGTCGCCGCCCTCGCCGAGGACCCGCCGCCGACCTACCGCGAGCTCTCCGCGCGGCTCGGCATGCCGCGCGGCTCGATCGGCCCCACCCGGTCCCGCTGCCTCGCCTGCCTGCGGGCCGTTCTGCACGCCGAGCGCTATCCGTAGCCGGCCCGGGCCCGCGGCCGTCGCCCCGGCGGTGCGACGTGACCCTCGCCACGTCGTACGGCCGGAAGGTTGAGAGCAGCTGACGCGCGGGTAGAGCGCTGGCGAACGCGGCTCTTGACGGCGGCGCGATCACTCGGATACTGAGCGTGAGCGCGTCGCCGTCGCCGTGGCCCCACCGGGCCGCCGGACGGGCGCGTTCGTGCGCCACCCCCGGCCAGGACCGATCCCCGGCCGGGACATCTCCGGCAGGGCATCCGGTGCGACACCCTCACTCTGCGCGCCGGGCACGACGATGGGGAGGCCCCAGCACATGGGCATGAGCGTGATCATCTCGGTGGCGGACACCGAGGACGCGGAGCAGATCCTCAAGCTGCAGTACCTCGGCTACCAGAGCGAGGCCGAGCTGTACGGCGACTGGAGCCTGGAGCCGCTGACGCAGACCCTGGAGAGCCTGCGCGAGGAGCTCACCGAGCAGTACGTCCTGGTCGCCCGGCTCGGTGACGAGGTGGTCGGCACCGTCCGCGGCCGGATCGGCCCCGACGGCATCGGCCGGATAGGGCGTCTGGTCGTCCACCCCCGGATGCAGCGCCACGGCCTCGGCGGCCGCCTGCTGGAGGCCCTGGAGCGCCGCCTCGCCGCCGACGGCCGCCCGGTGACGGCGTACCGCCTGTTCACCGGCCACCGCAGCCTGGGCAACCTGCGCCTCTACACCCGTCAGGGCTACCGCCAGACCGCCGTCGAGCAGGTCGACGGCGGGCCGGGCCTGGTCCACCTGGAGAAGCCCGCGGTGGCGCCGCTCGCCGCGACCGCCTGAGCCCCGCGCCGTCGCCGTTGCCCGGCGCCGCCATCATCCGGACGATCCGGGGGCGGCGCCGAGGTGAATCGCAGCAGCTCACAGGGGTTGCTGTCCGCATTGCGGACAGCGAATCCGAATAGTTGGGACGAAGTCGAACCTTCTGATTTACTGGCTCACATGACTGCGACGACGAAATGGACCCCCACCGGCACCCTGCCGGCAGGTGAGCGCGCCATGTGTCGTCGAATGTGTCACCGCTGAGGGCCACCGTCCCCTCCCCGGCCGTCGGCCGGGGCCCTCCCCCTCGCGCCCCGAAGCGAGACCCGGCCTGCTCCCGTCAGTGCGAGCACGCCCCAGCCTGTGGAGCACCACCCGCTCCGTCCGCCTGCCCGGCCACGGGCCGGCGGTCGTCCCTGATGACTCGTTGGGGCCACGCCGTCGCGCGGCCCGGCCGCCCAGCGGCGACGATCAAGGGGTGGCAGGTCCGGATCCCCCCGGTGCGACGCCGTCCGTCCCGCCGACCGCAACCCGGTCCGGCGGCTCCACGCCGTCCGCCCCCGACCCACGGAAGCAGCTGTGATCACCACCACGGACCTCACCAAGGTCTACCGCTCCCGCGGCCGCGAGGTGACCGCCCTCGCCGGCGTCGACCTGCACGTGCGCCCCGGCGAGGTCTACGGAGTCGTCGGCACCAGCGGCGCCGGCAAGTCCACCCTCATCCGCTGCGTCAACATGCTGGAGCGCCCCAGCTCCGGCACCGTCACCGTGGACGGCGTCGAGCTCACCGCGCTCGCCGGCGGTGAGAACCGGGCCGGCAAGGAGCTGCGCGAGGCACGCCGCCGGATCGGCATGGTCTTCCAGCACTTCAACCTGCTCGCCTCCCGCACCGTGCAGCAGAACGTCGAGCTCCCGCTGGAGATCGTCGGCCTGGACCGCACCGAGCGCCGCCGCAAGGCCGCCGAACTGCTCGACCTGGTCGGCCTCGGCGACAAGGCCCGCAGCTACCCCGGCCAGCTCTCCGGCGGCCAGAAGCAGCGCGTCGGCATCGCCCGCGCCCTCGCCGGCGACCCCAAGGTGCTCCTCTCCGACGAGGCCACCTCGGCCCTCGACCCGGAGACCACCCGCTCGATCCTCAAGCTGCTGCGCGACCTCAACCAGCAGCTCGGCCTGACCGTCCTGCTGATCACCCACGAGATGGACGTCATCAAGTCCGTCTGCGACTCCGCCGCCCTGATGCGCGGCGGCCGGGTGGTCGAGTCCGGCGAGCTCACCGACCTGCTGGCCAAGCCCGGCTCGGAACTCGCCCGCGAGCTATTCCCGCTCAGCGAGTTCGGCACCGGCCACCCCGGCCGCACCGTGCTGGAGATCACCTTCCAGGGCGACAGCTCCGCCCAGCCCTTCGTCTCCCAGCTCGCCCGCACCTACCAGATCGACATCAACATCCTCGGCGCCGCCGTCGAGACCATCGCCGGCCGCATGGTCGGCCGGATGCGGGTCGAACTCCCCGGCGGCCACCAGGACAACGTGGTGCCGATCGGGTTCCTGCGCGAGCAGGGCCTGCAGGTGGACGTGCTCGACACGACCGGCATCGACAAGGCGAGCGGAGCGGTGGCATGACCTGGGACCAGATGCAGGAACTGATGTGGCCCGCCACCTGGGAGACCCTCCAGATGGTCGGCGTCGCCACTGCCGGCACCGTCCTGCTCGGCCTGCCGCTCGGCGTCCTGCTGGTGCTCACCGACAAGGGCGGGCTGCTGCAGAACCGGCCGGTCAACAAGGTGCTCGGCGCGATCGTGAACATCGTCCGCTCGGTGCCGTTCATCATCCTGATGATCGCCCTGATCTCCTTCACCCGCTGGCTGGTCGGCACCTCCATCGGCTGGGAGGCCGCGACCGTGCCGCTCACCATCGGCGCGATCCCCTTCTTCGCCCGGCTGGTCGAGACCTCCCTGCGCGAGGTCGACCGCGGCCTGGTCGAGGCCCTGCAGGCCATGGGCGCCTCCACCTGGACCATCGTCCGCAAGGCGCTGCTCCCGGAGTCGCTGCCCGGCCTGACCGCCTCCGTCACCACCACGGTCATCACGCTGATCAGCTACTCCGCGATGGCCGGCGTGGTCGGCGGCGGGGGCCTCGGCACCCTCGCCATCAACTACGGCTACTTCCGCTTCGAGACCGCCTTCATGTGGATCATCGTCGCGGAGCTGGTGATCATCGTGACCCTGGTGCAGCTGCTCGGCGACTGGGCCGTGGGCCGGCTCGCCAACCGCGGGCGCACCGGCGGCCGGACCCGCCTGCTCCGCCCGCGCGGCACGACCCCGGCCGCCCCCGACGAGGACCTCGTCGCCCTCTAGACCTCCCGGTGTCCGATTCCGGACCCGGCTCCCCGTATCACGCAGAAAGGCACTTTTCGTGCGCAACGCCCTGAAGTTCACCAGCGTCCTCGCCACGGCCGGCATCGCCCTCTCGCTGGCCGCCTGCGGAAGCTCCGGCTCGTCCGGCTCCTCCGACCCGAACGCCCCGCTCACCGTGGTCGCCAGCCCCACCCCGCACGGGCAGATCCTGAAGTTCGTCAAGGACAACCTCGCGGACAAGGCCGGCCTCAAGCTCACCATCAAGGAGGTCACCGACTACGTGACCCCCAACACCGCGGTGCAGGACGGCTCGGCCGACGCGAACTACTTCCAGCACGTGCCGTACCTGGAGGACTTCAACAAGAAGCACGGCACCCAGATCGTCTCCGTCGAGCCGGTCCACCTGGAGCCGCTGGGCGTGTACTCGAAGAAGGTCAAGGCCATCGGCGACCTCAAGGACGGCGCCACCGTCGGCCTGCCCAACGACGCCACCAACGAGGGCCGCGCGCTCAAGCTGCTCGCCGACAACAACGTGATCACCCTCAAGGCCGGCGTCGGCACCGCCGCGACCCCGCAGGACATCACCGGCAACCCGAAGAACCTCAAGTGGAAGGAGCTGGAGGCCGCCCAGCTGCCCCGCTCCATCGACGACCTCGACGCCGCCGTGATCAACGGCAACTACGCCCTCGACGCCGGCCTCAAGCCCGCCGGCGACTCGCTGCTGCTGGAGAAGGCCGAGGGCAACCCCTACGCCAACATCCTCGCGGTCAAGCAGGGCAAGGAGAACGACCCCCGGGTCAAGAAGCTCGCCGAGCTGCTCCACTCCGCCGAGGTCAAGAAGTACATCGACGACACCTTCAAGGGTTCCGTCATCCCGGCGTTCTGACCGGCGGCCCCGCCGGCACCGCCGAACCGCACGTCCACGACCGGGCCCCCGCCGCACCTCGGCGGGGGCCCGGTCGGGCAGTATGCACCAGTGACGCCCTGACAGACCGCGTTCTGACGTACCGTCGTGCGGTCCGCGCACCGCGCGACATCCGGGGTACCGGTGAGGCGTACGGTGTGTCCACGACCGGCGAGGAGAGACGGCATGGCAGCGAGCTTCCCCGAGACCGCCATCAGCACCGAGCGGCTGCTGCTGCGCCCCCTTGCGGAGAACGACGCCCCCGGCCTCGCCGCGATGACGGCCGACGAACTCGTCCTCGCCTGGACCGACCTCCCGTACCCCTTCACCGAGGCCTACGCCGCCGAACTCGCCCGCACCCTCGCCCCCGCCCACCGGGCGGCCGGCCGCGGCATCGTCTTCGCCGTCACCGAACACCTCACCCAGCGCCTGGTCGGCCTGGTCGAGCTGCGCAACACCGACTGGCGGCTGCGCTCCACCGAGATCGCCTACGTCACCGCCCCCTGGGCGCGCGGCGAGGGCTACGCGCCCGAGGCCGTCCTCGGCACCGCCCAGTGGCTCTTCGAGGACCGCGGTTTCCTGCGCCTGGAGATGCGCACCGCCGCCGGCAACACCGCCGCCCAGCAGGTCGCCCAGAAGGTCGGCGCCATCAGCGAGGGCGTGCTGCGCAGCGCCTGGATAGTGCGCGGCGAACCGGCCGAGTCCGTCGGAGCCGGTACGCACACCGCGGAGGTGCCGTCCGGCCACCGGAGCGCGGCCGAGAGCCGCAGCGACGTCATCCTGTGGAGCCTGCTCCCCGAGGACATGGAGAACCCGGCGGAGCCGGAGAGCGCCTGGCACGACGACCACCGCTACGTCCTGCGCGACTGACCCGCCGCCGTCCGGGCCCGGGCGGGCCGCACGGTGACCAGCCGGCGCACGGTGACCGGTGGGCCGCACGGTGACCGGCGGGGGAGCGGCGGCCGACGAACGGCGGACATGTGTGCGAGAAGTCGGCGCCGAGGGGAACGCACCCGGTAGCCTCTCCCACGGCGCCGTAAGCGGGCGCGGCATGTCGGCGCACCGAGGCGAGGGAGAACGGCCGCAGATGGCTGACCGGATCACGGTCATCGGGTGGGACGGCACCCCGCTGACCGAGGCCGCCGGCGCGGCACTCGCCGCGGCCACCCTGGTGGCCGGCGCCCCCTACCAGCTCAACGCCCTCCCGGTGCCCCCGAGCGCGGAGCGGCTCGTGCTCGGCAACGTCGGGCTCGCGGCCCGCCGGATCGCCGAACACCGCGGCGCCGCCGTGGTGGTGGCCGAGGGCGACCCGGGCTTCTTCGGCGTCGTGCGCACCCTGCGCCGCCCCGAGTACGGCCTCGAACTCGAAGTCCTGCCCGCCGTCTCCTCGGTCGCCGTCGCCTTCGCCCGGGCCGGCATGCCCTGGGAGGACGCCCAGGTGGTCAGCGCCCACGGCGGACGGCTGCGCCGGGCCGCCAACATCTGCCGGGCCAACGCCAAGGTCGCCGTGCTCACCGCACCCGGCGCCGGACCGAGCGAACTCGCCCTGATGCTGCGCGGGGTGCACCGCACCTTCGTGGTCTGCGAGGCCCTCGGCACCCCCGAGGAGGACGTCACCGTCCTCACCTCCGACCGGGTCGCCGACCACATCTGGCGCGACCCCAACGTGGTGCTGGTCATCGGCGGCAACGGCGGCGGTCCGCAGGCGGGCGCGGTGGGCGAGGCGGCCGGCTGGCTGGCCGGCCGCCCGGTCGGCTACCCCGGCCCGGACCGCGGCTGGGCGCTCCCCGGCGACGCCTACACGGGCGCCGGGCGCGCGGAGGACGCGCCCGGCGCGCCGGAGGCGCTGCCCGCGCACGCGCGCGCCCTCGTACTGGCCCGTCTGGGTGTCCGTCCGGGGGACTTGGTCTGGTCGGTCGGCGCGGGCAGCGGCGCCCTCGCCGTGGAGGCCGCCCGGTTCGGCGCGGCCGTCGTCGCGGTCGAGGCCTCCCGCTCCGCCTGCGCCCGGCTGACGGTCAACGCCCGCCGCTTCGGCGTCGAGGTGGAGACCGTCCACGGCTCCGGCCCGGAGGTGCTCGGCGGCCTGCCGGAGCCCGACGCGGCCGTCGTCGAGGCCGGCGGCATCGCCGTGGTGCGCGCCGTCCTGGCCCGCCGACCCGAGCGCTTCGCGGCGGTGGCCCGCACCCTCGCCGAGGCCGAGGAGATCCGCCGCGCCGTCACCGGGGCCGGCTACCGCGCCGACGGCGCGTTGCTCCAGTCCGCGCCGCTGCGCCCGGTCGGGACGGACGGCGGCCTGGGGCTCGCGGCGGGCGAGCCCGGCGTGCTCCTGCTCTGGGGTGAGCAGATCGTGTGAAGACCGGGTGCCGTCGCCCGGCCGCCCCGGTGGCGATTCCGAGGTCCGGCGGTGATCCAGGTCGCATCCGGACACCGATTCGAGAGGTGACGGCACCGGGCCGGTAGTGTGGCGTCCGGGACGGCTGCGGCGTCCGGGGGCCCGCCCGATCCGGTCGGTTTGTCGCCTTTTTGACGCGGTGCAACCCGGAACGGCTCGGAGTGTGGGCAATTCGACGGGCCGCGTGCCGGACCTGGAGAATGCCGTAGGGTCCGGTGCGGTCGTTGCCGGTTGCCCCGCCTTGTCGTTGTCTCAGATGGCGCGCCTCCCCACCCGGGTGGTGCGCGGGCCGGGGTGCCGCAGCGCGCCGGAAGGAATTCGGCCGCAGCGCCTCGGCGCGGCGGCCGCATGTGGTTGAGGGGCGGGTCCGGTTCCAGGGCCCGGCCCGTGCGGATGGGCGCTGCGGTCGGTGATCGCGTCGCCAAGGGCGCGGCAGCGGCCTGGAAGGAGCTTTGACATGACCGATGGCGGCCACGTTCCGAACGAGGGACTGCCGGAGCACCTGCTCGCCGGGCCCGACCCTCTCGGCGGCCCGGAGGGCGTCTCCACCGTCGCGCCGGGGCAGGGCGTCGCACCGGACGGCGGCCTGATCCCGAACCCGGCGGCGCCGGGGAACGGCCTGCCCGGAGCGGTGGGCCAGGGCATCGGCATGTTTCCCGCGCAGGGCCCCGGCGGTCAGCCGCAGCCGCTCGGCGTGCCCGGCTACGGCGTCCAGGCGCCGGGCGAGGGCTGGGGGGTCGACCAGGGCGCCCCGCGCCCCGCGTTCCACTTCCTGGACCAGCCGGACCAGCCGGACCCCCTCGACGACGAGGACGACGTCCTGCTGATGCCCGGTCCGCAGGGTTCCTGGGGCGAGCCGCTGGCGGCCGGTCCCGGTGAGCAGAGCGCCGAGCAGCAGGCCGCTTCCGGTACGCCGGTCGAGCCGTCCTGGCCGCCGCTGGAGCCGCCGGTCCTCGGCGCGGCCGACCCGGCCGCCCAGCAGGTCCAGCCGGTGCCGCTCCAGGCCGCGGTGCCGCAGCAGGTCCAGCCGCCGCTCCAGGCGCAGGGCCATGACCAGCTGACGGCGGCTCAGCAGCCCCGTCGCCCGCTGCACGCCGGGCCCCCGATCCCGGACCCCTCGCTGATGACCGGCCAGGTCCCGGTGCGCTCGCTCGCCGACCGCGGCCCGTCGCAGGGCGGCACGCCCGCGCACGGCATCCCGGTCTTCGCCGGGCAGCCGGAGCCGCAGGCCACCGCGCCCGTGCACGCCCAGCCGGCGCAGCAGCCGGTGGCGCCGGTCCAGCCGCCGCAGGCCGTGCCGCCGGTCCAGGAGGCCCCGCAGGCCCCGCAGTACGCCGAACCGGCCGCGCAGCCGGTGGGCGCGGTGGAGGTGGCCGCTCCGGTCGCCGACGCCGGGCTGATCGCGGAGGCGCCCGTCGCGGCGCCGGCCGCCGACGCCGTCGTGGAGCCCGCGGCCGTCGTGGAGCAGGTGCCGGTGCCGGTCGCCGAGCAGACCGAAGCCCTGCCCGCCGAGGCCGTCGCCGCCGAGCCGGTCGCTGTCGCCGAGCCCGCTGTCGCCGAGCCCGTGGCCGCCGAGCCCGTGGCCGTCGAGGCGCAGGCGCCCGCCGCCGCCCAGGCCGCGCCGCAGCAGCCGGCCGCCCAGCCCGGTCAGCCCCGCCGGATCTCCGCCTTCCTCGCCGCACCGACCCCGCACGGCCTCCCGCAGGTCGAGGGCACCGAGCCGGTCCAGGCCGTCGCGGAGGGCGAGGGCCGGCACGCCGTCCCCATAGCGGTCGCCGAGCAGGCCCAGGCGCCCGCCGCCGAGCCGGTGCCGGACACCGCCCCGGAGCAGCCCGTCGCCGAGCCGGTCGCCGTTGAGCAGCCCGCTGTCGAGCAGCCCGTCGCCGAGCCGGTCGCCGTTGAGCAGCCCGCTGTCGAGCAGCCCGCAGCCGAGCCGGTGCCGGCCGCCCAGGAGCCGGACGCCGTCGAGCAGGCGCCGGTCGTGACCGACGGCCAGGCCCCCGCCGAGGGCGGGAGCCCGGCCGAGGCCGCCGCCGGGACGGGCGTCGAGGCCGCCGCCGAGGAGTTCGCCGAGACCGCCGTCGGCACCGGCGAGATGCCGTCCGGCCAGGCCGTCGCCGTCGCCGTCGCGGAGCCCGAGCAGCCGCAGGAGGCCCCGGCGGAGGCCGAGGCCGCCGCCCCGGCTCCGGGCCCGGAGGAGGTTGTCGCCGAGCCCACCGCCGTGGTGGAGCCGGTGGAGCCCGAAGCGGCTCCCGAGGCCGCGGCGGTCCCTGAGGCCCCAGAGGCCCCCGACGCCCCTGCGGAGCAGCCGGCCGCCGAGACCGAGCCCGAGGCCGCCGGGGCCGACGCCGCCGCCCCCGACGCGGAGGCCGGAAGCGCCGAGGCCGCGGAGCCCGCCGAGGCGGCCGACCCCGCCGAAGCCGCCGAGCCCGAAGCCGCCGACCCCGTCACCGCCGACCTCGTCACCGAGGAGCCCGTCGCCGAGGAGCCCGCGGAGGAGCCCGCCGAGCCGCGTGGTCCGGCCGCCCCCGGCTACGACGACGCCGGCCGCGAGGCCGTCCACCAGGTGATCCGCGAGCGCCGCGACATCCGCAACGGCTTCCGCCCGGACCAGATTCCGCACGAGGTGCTGATCCGCGTCCTGGAGGCCGCCCACACCGCGCCCAGCGTCGGCTACTCCCAGCCCTGGGACTTCGTCGTGATCCGCTCGGCCAAGACCCGTCGCAAGATGCACGAACTGGCCGAGCGCCAGCGCGAGGCCTACGCCGACTCGCTCCCCAAGGGCCGGGCCAAGCAGTTCAAGGAAATCAAGATCGAGGCGATCCTCGAAACGCCCGTCAACATCGTGGTCACCGCCGACCGCACCCGCGGCGGCCGCCACACCCTCGGCCGGCACACCCAGCCCCAGATGGCCCCCTACTCGGCCGCCCTGGCCGTCGAGAACCTCTGGCTGGCCGCCCGCGCCGAAGGCCTCGGCGTCGGCTGGGTGAGCTTCTTCGACGAGGAGGAGATGGTCCGCGAGCTCGGCCTGCCGGAGCACCTGGAGGTCGTCGCCTACCTCTGCGTCGGCTACGTCGACGCCTTCCCGGACGAGCCGGAGCTCCAGCAGCAGGGCTGGGCCAAGAAGCGCCCGCTCTCCTGGGTCGTCCACGAGGAGCAGTACGGCAACCGCGCGCTGCCCGGCGAGGAGCCGCACAGCCTGCTCTCCGAGACCCTGCGCGGCATCCGCCCGCTCGACGCCAAGGCCCTCGGCGAGGCCTGGGACCGCCAGAAGCGGATGACCAAGCCGGCCGGCTCGCTCGGCATGCTGGAGATCATCTCCGCGCAGCTGTCCGGGCTGTCCCGCAAGTGCCCGCCGCCGATCCCGGAGCCCGCCTGCGTGGCGATCTTCGCGGGCGACCACGGTGTCCACGCCCAGGGCGTCAGCCCCTGGCCGCAGGAGGTCACCGCCCAGATGGTCGGCAACTTCCTGGCCGGCGGCGCGGTGATCAACGCCTTCGCCAAGCAGATCGGCACCGAGGTCTGCGTGGTCGACGTCGGCGTCGCCGCCGAGCTCCCCGACGCCATCCAGCAGGGCCGGACCACCGGCCTGCTGCCGCGCAAGGTCAGGCCCGGCACCGGGGACATGACCCAGGGCCCGGCGATGACCCGGGACGAGGCCCTCAAGGCCGTCGAGATCGGCATCGAGACCGCCCGCGACCTCGTCGCCGCTGGCAACAAGGCCCTGGTCACCGGTGACATGGGCATCGCCAACACCACCGCCTCCGCCGCCCTGATCTCGGTCTTCACCGGGCTGGACCCGGCCGAGGTCACCGGCCGCGGCACCGGCATCGACGACGCGACGCACGCCCGCAAGGTCGAGGTCGTCCGCGCCGCGCTCGCCCTGCACCAGCCGGACCCGGCCGACCCGATCGGCGTCCTCGCCGCCGTCGGCGGTCTGGAGCACGCGGCCATCGCCGGCTTCCTGCTCGGCGCCGCCTCGCTGCGCACCCCGGTCATCCTGGACGGCGTCATCGCCGGCTCGGCCGCACTGGCCGCCAAGGCGATCGCGCCCGAGGTGCTCGCCGCCTGCATCGCCGGTCACCGCTCGGCGGAGCCCGGCCACCAGGCCGCGCTGGCCAAGCTCGGCCTGCGTCCGCTGATCGACCTCGACCTGCGGCTCGGCGAGGGCACCGGCGCCCTGCTGGCCCTGCCGCTGGTGCAGAGTGCGGCCCGGGCGATGCACGATGTAGCCACGTTCGACTCCGCCGGGGTCACCGAGAAGGCCTGACGACCGTCCGCACCGCTCCGTGAACCGGCCCGAGGGCGCGCCGGCGCGCGGAGCGGTGCCGCGCCGTACCCCCACCGCACCCTCACGTTGATTCAGGAGCCCTGCCCATGACCGCGCCCAACCCGCACCCCGGCACCGAGGGTCGGACCCCGTACCCGGTGGGCCTGCTGCTCGCCGGCCGCCGCGTCGTCGTGGTCGGCGGCGGCCACGTGGCCCAGCGCCGGCTCCCCGCGCTGATCGCCACCGGCGCGGACCTGCACCTGATATCGCCGACCACCACGCCCGCCGTCCAGGCGATGGCCGACGCCGGCGAGTTCACCTGGCACGAGCGCCGCTACCGGGACGGCGACCTGGCCGACAGCTGGTACGCGCTGGTCGCCACCGACGACCCGGCGGTCAACGCCGCGGTCAGCGCCGAGGCGGAGCGCGAGCGGGTGTTCTGCGCCCGCAGCGACGACGCGGCCGCCGCCACTGCCTGGACCCCGGCCAGCGGCCGCGACGCGGGTGCCACCGTCGCCGTCCTCACCGGCGACCCGAGGCACTCCGCCGCCCTGCGCGACGCCATCGTGGACGGCCTGCGGGACGGCTCGTTGGCCGCCCGCCAGTACCGCCCGCACGGGGTCGGGGGCGCCGCCGGGCGGCCGGGCACGGGGAGCGTCGCCCTGGTCGGCGGCGGTCCTGGTGACCCGGACCTGATCACCGTGCGCGGGCGCCGGCTGCTCGCCGACGCCGACGTGGTGGTCGCGGACCGGCTCGCCCCGCGCGAGCTGCTCGCCGAGCTGCCCGAGCACGTCGAGGTGATCGACGCGTCCAAGATCCCGTACGGCCGGTTCATGGCCCAGGAGGCGATCAACCGGACGCTCATCGAGCACGCCAAGGCCGGCAAGTTCGTCGTCCGGCTCAAGGGCGGCGACCCGTACGTGTTCGGGCGCGGCGGCGAGGAGCTGCTGGCCTGCGCGGAGGCCGGGCTGCCGGTCACCGTGGTGCCGGGCATCTCCAGCTCGATCAGCGTGCCGGCCTCGGCCGGCGTACCGGTGACCCACCGCGGGATGACGCACGAGTTCACCGTGATCTCGGGGCACGTCGGCCCGGCCGACGAGCGCTCGCTGACCAACTGGGAGGCCGTCGCGCGGATGACCGGCACCCTGGTGCTGCTGATGGCCGTCGACAAGATCGGCGCGATCGCCGACAAGCTGATCGAGTGCGGCCGCCCGGCCGACACCCCGGTGGCGGTCGTCCAGGAGGGCACCACCTCGGCCCAGCGCCGGGTGGACGCCACCCTCGCCACGGTCGCGGCCACCATCGAGGCGGAGCGGATCAAGCCCCCCGCCGTGATCGTCATCGGTGACGTGGTCAACGTCCTGGCCCCCGCCGTGCACGCCTGACCAACCCGTGCGCGTCTGATCAACCCTGCGCGCTTGATCAACCCTGCGCGCCTGATCGACCGAGGAGTGGGAAGTCGGCCCGGCCGACTTCCCACTCCGCACCGCGACCCGCGCGCCCGGCCTCACTCCAACGGCTGCTCGGTCCAGATCACCTTGCCGCCGGCCGTGTAGCGGGTGCCCCAGCGGTCCGCGAACTGCGCGACCAGGAAGAGCCCGCGCCCGCCCTCGTCCGTGGTGGCCGCGTACTTCAGGTGCGGCGACGTACTGCTGGCGTCGGACACCTCGCAGATCAGCGCCCGGTCGCGGAGCAGCCGGACCCGGATCGGCCCGCGCCCGTACCGGATCGCATTGGTCACCAGCTCGCTCAGGATCAGCTCGGTGACGAACGCCGCCTCGTCCAGCCCCCACTGCGCCAGCCGCTCCGCCACCGCCGCCCGCACCTCGCCGACCGCGGCCGGGTCGGACGGCACCTCCCACTCCGCCACCTGGTCGGACGCCAGCGCCCGGGTCTGCGCCACCAGCAGCGCGATGTCGTCCTGCGGCCGGGCCGGCAGCATCGCGCCCAGCACGTCCGCGCAGGTCTGCTCGGGAGTGCGCGGCGGCCCGGCGAGCGCGGCCCGCAGCATCTCCAGCCCCTCGTCGATGTCCCGGTCGCGGTCCTCCACCAGTCCGTCGGTGTAGAGCACCAACCGGCTGCCCTCGGCCACCTCCAGCTCGGCGGTCGTGAACGGCAGCACCCCCAGCCCCAGCGGTGGCCCGGTCGGCAGCTCCGGGAACTCCACCCGGCCGTCCGGACCGACCAGCGCCGGCGGCGGGTGCCCCGCGCTGGCCAGCGTGCAGCGCCGCGTCACCGGGTCGTAGATCGCGTACAGGCAGGTCGCGCCGGTGACCGCCGCCGCCCCGCCGGTCGCCGACTCCTCCTGGTCGATCCGGTTCACCAGCTCGTCCAGGTGCCCGAGCAACTCGTCCGGCGGCAGGTCCAGTGTCGAGAAGTTGTGGATCGCCGTCCGCAGCCGGCCCATCGTCGCCGCCGCGTGCAGGCCGTGCCCCACCACGTCCCCGACCACCAGCGCGACCCGCGCGCCCGGCAGCGGGATCAGGTCGAACCAGTCGCCGCCCACCCCCGCCTGCGCCGGCAGGTACCGGTGCGCCACGTCCAGCGCGTTCTGCGCGGGCAGGTTGCGCGGCAGCAGGCTGTGCTGCAGCGTCACCGCCATCGCGTGCTCGCGGGTGTACCGGCGCGCGTTGTCGATGCAGACCGCGGCGTGCGAGACCAGCTCCTCGGCCAGCGCCAGGTCCTCCTCGTCGAACGGCTCCGGCCGGTCCGCCCGCCAGAACCGCGCCACCCCCAGCAGCACCCCGCGCGCCCGCAGCGGCACCCGCACCAGCGAGTGCACCCCGTACTCCAGCGCCTGCGCCGAGCGCTCCGGGTCCTGCCCCCGCCATGCCTCCGCCTCCGCCAGCCGCGGCTCCAGCCCGGCCTCCCCGGTGTCCAGCGCGCCCGCCAGCGGCGTCGACGGCACGACCGCCAGCACCGTGCCCACCGGATAGAACGGCGAGCCCTCCCGGACGCCCTTGAACGCCGCCCGCCGCATCTGTCCGAGCGGCTGGCCCTGCGGCGGCTCGTCGCCCTCCAGCACCTCCTCGGCCAGATCGACGCTGACGAAGTCCGCGAACCGCGGCACCGCCACCTGGGCCAGCTCCTCGGCCGTCCGCGTCACGTCGAGCGAGCTGCCCACCGACACCCCGGCGTCGTACAGCAGCCGCAGCCGCCGCTGGGCCACCTCGGCCCGCCCGGACAGCGCCAGCAGCTCGGTGGAGTCCCGCAGGGTGGCGACGCAGCCCGGCGGACCGCCGTCCCGGTCGGTCAGCCGGACGTTCACGGCCAGCAGCCGCTCACCGGCCAGCACCACCTCGTCGGTGACCGGCCGGTTGGCCGTCAGCAGCTCCTCGGGCGCGCGGTCCAGGCCCAGCTCGGTCACCAGCCGCCCCTCGGCGTCGGCGGGCAGGGCCAGCAGCCGGCGCGCCTCGTCGTTGCAGAGCAGCAGCCGCCCGTCGCCGGCCACGATCAGCACACCCTCGCGCACCGCGTGCAGCACCGCCGCGTGGTGCTCGTACATCCGCGTCATCTCGGACGGGCCCAGGCCGTGGGTCTGCCGCCGCAGCCGCCGGCTGACCAGCGCCGTCCCGCAGGTGGCCAGCCCCATGGCGACCGCCGCGGCGCCCAGCACCACGGGCAGCTGCCGCTCGCTCGCGCTGCTGATGTTGGCGATGGTGACCCCCGCCGAGACCATGCCGACCACGGAGTCGTCCGGTGCCCGGACCGGTACGACCGCCTGGACCAGAGGTCCGATCGTGCCGTTGACCTGCTCGGTCACCACCTGCCCGTGCAGCGCGGGCTCGTAGTCGCCGACGAACTTCTGACCGATCCGCGCCGGATTGGGGTGCGTGTAGCGGATGCCGTCGGTGTTGAGGACGACGATGAAGTCCACTCCCGCGTTGAGCGCCGCGGCCTGGGCCTTCGGCTGCAGGACCGCGGTGGGGTCGGGGGAGTGCAGCGCCTCGACGATGCCCGGTGAGTTGGCGAAGGTCTGGGCGACCGCCACCGACCGGTTGGTCGCCTCGTGCCGGGCGTCGTTGCGGGACTGCACCACCAGCGCCACCACTGCGGCGGCGACCAGCAGCAGCACCACGAGTACCTGCAGCGCGAAGACCTGCCCGGCCACCGACCGGCGCTGTACCGGTCTCGGCCGAGCGTCCTTCGGCTGCTGTTGCCGACCGTGTGGGCGCCCACCGGAGGAGCCGGCGGTACCAGCGGCACGGGACGACGTAGCGGAGCCGAAAGTGCCAGAGGCCGACGGAGCCCATGATCGGCCCGGAAAACGGGCCATACGTCATATTTGCACTCCACACACCTACAGGCCAAGGTCAAGCACATCCCGCCCTGGGCCGTTTGGCCTTCTCCACCCCGGCTTGGCAAGATCGCAGGGTGTCCGAACCCAGCACCATCACCGACCCCGCCGACCCGCGCCTGAGCGACTACACCGGCCTGACCGACGTCGAACTGCGGCGCCGCCGCGAACCCGCCGAGGGCCTGTTCATCGCCGAGGGCGAGAAAGTCATCCGCCGCGCGATGGCCGCCGGGTACCGGATGCGGTCGATGCTGCTGACGGCCAAGTGGCTGGACGTGATGGCGGACGTGATCGCCGACACCGACGCCCCCGTCCACGTGGTCGAACCGGGGCTGGCCGAGGCGGTCACCGGCTACCACGTCCACCGGGGCGCGCTCGCCTCGATGGAGCGCCGCCCGCTCCCGGACGCCGCCGAGCTGCTGGCCGGCGCCCGCCGGGTGGCCGTGCTGGAGGGCCTGGTCGACCACACCAACCTGGGCGCGATCTTCCGCAGCGCGGCCGCGCTCGGCATGGACGCCGTGCTGCTCTCGCCTGACTGCGCGGATCCGCTGTACCGGCGCGCGGTCAAGGTCTCCATGGGCGCCGTCTTCGCCGTCCCGTACGCACGGCTGGAGCCCTGGCCGGCCGCGCTGGACACCGTGCGCGCCGCCGGTTTCGAGCTGCTCGCCCTGACCCCTGCCGAGGGCTCCGTCGACCTGGCCGCCCTGGCCCCGCACCGGCTGCCCAAGGCGGCCCTGATGCTCGGCGCGGAGGGCGACGGCCTCACCCGCCGGGCGCTGGCCGCCGCGGACCGCGCCGTCCGCATCCCGATGGCCCACGGCATCGACTCCCTCAACGTGGGCGCCGCCGCAGCCGTGGCCTTCTACGCCGTCACCGCCCCGGTCTGACCCGGCGCCCCCCGCTCCCGCACCCAGCCGAGGGACCCCGCAGGGCGACAGTCTCACCTGCCGGCCGCCGGCGGCTTCCTCACCGTGGCCCGCGCCTCCGGCCCCTCGGCCTGATCCGCACCCCGCACCCCCGCCGCGCCCTCATCAGGGCGGGGCACCGCCTTGGCTCCCCGAGGGCCCACGCCATCCACACCCTGAGCCGCGGATCAGGAAGTCGGCCCGGCCGACTTCCTGCGCTCGGGGGTGGCCGAGGGTCGCCCCACCGGAGCTGTCGGTGAGCGCCTCAGCCGGCCGGGAGAGTGCCGGAAGTCGGCCCGGCCGACTTCCGGTGCGTCGGCTGCCCCGCCGGTCAGCCCGTGGGGGCCGTCGGCGGGGCCGGGGCGGCGGCGGGTGGCGGGGTGACGATCGTGGTGGGGGCGCCGGGCCAGGACTCCTCGATGGTGCCGTCCGACCGCACCGAGTAGCGGGTGGAGGCCACCGCGCCGGTCTGGTTGGCCCGCTCCTCGCGGACCAGCGCGCCGTTGTCGAGCCGCCAGGCGGCGGTCGCCTGCGGATCGGCGGCGGACGAGCGGGACGCCAGCGCGACCGGCGCGTCCCCGTTGAAGGCGAACAGCTGGACGAGGTCGGCCGGCACCGAGCCCTCCGCGCGGCGCAGCACCACCAGGGCCGCGGCCGCGCCCTTGTAGCGGGCCGGGAGGACGGCGCTGAGCG
Organism: Kitasatospora sp. NPDC005748; assembly: GCF_040630735.1. Taxonomy (NCBI): domain Bacteria; kingdom Bacillati; phylum Actinomycetota; class Actinomycetes; order Kitasatosporales; family Streptomycetaceae; genus Kitasatospora; species Kitasatospora sp. NPDC005748. Next base: position 69,198 of record NZ_JBEXYD010000032.1, on the reverse strand, counting down.
CGACCTGGGGCCCCGCCCCAGCCACCGAGCGGCCGTCCCGCAGCGCGATCGCCGGGCCGCCCGCCGGGTCGGGGTAGCTGCGGTTGGGCCAGTCCACCGCCGGCCCGGCGCCCTGCGGCGGCGTCAGCGCGCCGTCACCCGCCACGCTGCCGTGGGCCGCCGCCGCCAGCGGTGTCGCGGACTGCGCCGCGCCGTCCGCCGAGAGCCCGGACCCCTGCGTGGCGGCGCCCGACTGCCCGGCGGGCCCGTTGGGTCCGGCGCTGACCGTGGCCCCGGCGCCGCGGACCGGACCGAGGCTCTGGTTGTCCCGGTTCTCGCACCCCTGCGCCGCCGCGATCGCCAGTGCCACACCGATCGTCACGGTGACGAAGACCACCAGCCGCTGCCGCAGCAACCGCCGGCGGGCGGTGGCCGGGCGGCCGCCGGGGACGGGCGTGTGCTGCCGGTCGCGGGCCTGCCCGCGCGGCCGGTCCGGGCGCTGGTCCCGCTCGCGGGGGCCCGCCGCGGCGCCGGGCGTGCCGGTGCGCCCCGGCGGCGGGGTCTGCTGGCGTTCGCGCAGCGGCCGGGTGGTGTGGGCCTCGGGGCGCGGCATCGGCGCGGTGGCGGCCTGCCCCGGCCGGCCTTGCGGCCGGCGCTGGGCGACGCCGGGGTGGGCACCCGGGTGGGCGCCGTGCTGTGCGACGGGCTGCTGGCCGCCCGGCCGGCTCGCCGCCCCGGCGCGGGCACGCGGGGCGCCCGCCGGGTCGGGTCCGCGCCCCGGCGCGGGGACGCCGCGTGCGGGGGCGCCCGCCGAGCCCGGTCCGGCGGCCGAGCCGGGCCCGGGAGCGCTCGGCCGGGCACCCGCCGCGGCGCGGCCGACGGGCCCGCGGCCGGGCCGCTCCGGCGCCGGGCCGTCGCCCGTGCCGCGCGCCGCGAGTTCGCTCAGCCTCTCGTGCAGGGCGGCCGCCCCGGGCCGCTCGGCGGGCTCCTTCGCCAGGCAGGCCCGGATCAGCGGGGCCAGCTGCGGAGGGACGTCCGTCAGGTCGGGCTCCTCGTGGACGACCCGGTACAGCATCACTTCGGAGGAGGCGCCCGAGCCGAACGGGGTGTCCCCGGTGAGCGCGTACGCGAGCGTCGCCCCGAACGCGAAGACGTCCGTCGCGGGTGTCACGGCGGCGCCGCGGACCTGCTCGGGGGCGAGGAAGCCGGGGGAGCCCACCGCCGTGCCGACGTGCGTGAGCGTGCTGGCGCCGCGGGACCAGGCGATCCCGAAGTCGATGATCCGCGGCCCGCGGGGCGAGAGCAGGATGTTGGACGGCTTGAGGTCCCGGTGGACGACCCCGGCCTCGTGCACCTTGACCAGGCCGTCGGCCAGGGCGGCGCCGATCCTGGCGGCCTCCGGCCAGCTCAGCGGTCCGCCGTCGCCGACCCGCTTGTAGAGCGAGGGCCCGGGGACGTACGCGGTGGCCAGCCAGGGCCGGTCGGTCTCGATGTCGGAGCCGACCACCCGCGCCGTGCAGCCGCCCCGGATCCTGGACGCGGCGGCGATCTCCCGGGCGAAGCGGGTGCGGAACTCCAGGTCCTCGGCCAGCTCGGCGCGGATCAGCTTGAGCGCGACCCGCTGCCCGCGCCGGTCCGAGCCGAGGTAGACGACGCCCATGCCGCCGGCTCCGAGGCGCCGGTGCAGCCGGTACGGCCCGACGATGCGGGGGTCCTCACGCCTCAGCCGCATCATCGCCATCATCGTTCCCCGTCAGCCTGTGGATGAGGCCCCGTCGGTTGGGGCATCGTCAGTTCCTGTCGGGCACAGCTTACGGACTGCCTGCTGCGGTGTGCTGATACGCAACACCTGAACCCTCCGTGCGATTGTCGGATCTTGCACTGACAGTCGCGCGCGGGGTGGCGGGAGCGCTTCTCGGGGTCGGCTCTCAGGGTTCCCCCGGGGGTCCGGTGGAGGGACTCTCCCCCTTCGGTAGTACTCCTCAAGTCGGAGCGTCATCCTCGGGGATGCCCGGAGAACAGTACGACGGCATGACGTCCGACCACCCCCTCGGGCCATAGCGTTGTCCTCAGCGGTGGACGGGGAGCTCGTCCCCCGAGGTAAGCCGTCCACCGCGTCCACTTAGACCCGTCGGTCGGCACGAGCAGCGCACGACCAGAGCGGCGCAGGAATCAGGAGTGAGGGCATGGCATCGCAGCTCACGGGGTCACCCCGCCGCCGTCGGCCGGCCTTCACCCAGCGCCAGGCCGCGGAGCCGACCAGGCACCCGGCGGTGGCGCTGGCGATCGCCCTGCCCTGCGCCGTGCTGCTGGTCATCCTCTTCGGGGGCTGGGAGCAGATGGCGAACCAGGCGCAGGCCGTCGCCGAACTGATCACCCACTGACCGATCGACCCGTGATCCCGGCCGGCGCACCAGCCCGGCCGGCCACTGAACGGGCACTGATCCCCTGGGGACGGGGAGCCAGTGCCGCCGGGGAAGGCCGCGCACCGCGTTGACCCGCGGACGGGCGGGAGTGGTGCGCAGAGCACCCCGGCAGGCGGAGATGCCGTGTACGGACGTCGGTGAGGGCGTCCGTACACGGCTCTTCTTCGTTTCCCGGGCCCCAAGGCCCGCTGCGGAACGGCAGTCACGCCGGCCGCGACAGCGGTCACGGAAACGCAGAAGGCCGGGGCCGTGATCCTTGGATCACGGCCCCGGCCGGTTACTGTGCGCGATACTGGGATTGAACCAGTGACCCCTACCGTGTCAAGGTAGTGCTCTCCCGCTGAGCTAATCGCGCCTGGTGTGGCGGTCCTGCAC
>NZ_JBEXYD010000032.1:0-66322 GCF_040630735.1 Kitasatospora sp. NPDC005748 | reverse complement strand
GCAGCAGACCCCGAAGGATCCGACGTGCGCGATACTGGGATTGAACCAGTGACCCCTACCGTGTCAAGGTAGTGCTCTCCCGCTGAGCTAATCGCGCCTGGTGTGGCGGTCCTGCAGCAGACCCCGAAGGATCCGACGTGCGCGATACTGGGATTGAACCAGTGACCCCTACCGTGTCAAGGTAGTGCTCTCCCGCTGAGCTAATCGCGCGGGGAGGTCGCCCGGTCTAACCGGTCGTACCTCTTGGAGGTGGAGACGGGATTTGAACCCGTGTAGACGGCTTTGCAGGCCGTTGCCTCGCCTCTCGGCCACTCCACCAGGCAACACTCGAAGAACGATCTTACACTGTTCTCCATCGAGCGGACGACGAGATTCGAACTCGCGACCCTCACCTTGGCAAGGTGATGCTCTACCAACTGAGCCACGTCCGCCTGTCTCCCGGGGGCCTCACCGCTTTTGTGCGGCTGCGCTCCCTGGCGACGTGTTGAACTCTAGCGGATTCCCGGGCCAGCTAAAAATCCGTTCCCGCAGCGTGCCGCGGGGGTGCCCCCGGGGTGCCGCCCCGTCAGCCGTTCGGGGCGGCCACCGCCCCCACCTGCGGCGCACCCGACGGTCAGCCGCCGGCCACCCGGCGCACACCCGCGCGACGCCCGCACCTGCTCACGCCCCCTACGGCGGCCCGACCCCCGCCCGCGCCCCCGACCTACACTTCAGGCACCGCCGCCCCACCAGCCCGCGCAGGAGAACCGTGTCCGGCCAGCCCGTCCCCCACAGCCCGCTCGCCCGCTTCGGCGGCCGCCTCGCCACCGGGCTGCGCGACGTCACCTCGGACCCGGCCGCCCTCGACTCCGCCGGCTTCTGGGCCGTCGTCCACGACTTCGAGGGCCGCCTCACCTGCGCCCGCTTCGACGACGTCCGCCCCGCCCCCGCGCCCCCGTCCGGCGCGGGTTGGCTCGGCCCGGCCGCCGACAGCTGGCACAGCTCCCTGGACCGCGCCGCCTACGAGGCCGGCGTCCGCCGCATCCGCGACCACATCGCGGCCGGCGAGGTCTACCAGGCCAACCTCTGCCGCGTCCTCTCCGCGCCGCTGCCGGACCGGGACCGCACCGACATCGACGCCCTCACCGGTCTGCTCGCACGCGGGAACCCCGCCCCCTACGCGGGCACCGTCCGGTTGCCCGGACACGGCGTCGAGATCGCGACCGCCTCGCCCGAGCTCTACCTGCGCCGCGACGGCCGCACCGTCTCCTCCGGACCGATCAAGGGCACCGGCCGCACCGAGGCCGACCTGCTGGAGAAGGACCACGCCGAGAACGTGATGATCGTCGACCTGGTCCGCAACGACCTCGGCCGGGTGTGCGAGACCGGCACCGTCACCGTCCCCGACCTCTGCGTCGTCGAGAAGCACCCCGGCCTCGTCCACCTGGTCTCCACCGTCCAGGGCACCCTGCGCCCGGAGGCCGGCTGGCCCGAACTCCTCGGCGCGACCTTCCCGCCCGGCTCCGTCACCGGCGCCCCCAAGTCCAGCGCCCTGCGGATCATCGACGCCCTGGAGACCGCCCCGCGCGGCCCCTACTGCGGAGCCGTCGGCTGGGTCGACGCCGACCGCGGCGAGAGCGAACTCGCCGTCGGCATCCGCACGTTCTGGATCGACCGGACCGACCCCGGCGCACCCGTGCTGCGCTTCGGCACCGGCGCGGGCATCACCTGGGGCTCCGACCCGGCGCGCGAGTGGGCGGAAACCGAACTGAAGGCCGCCCGCCTGGTCGCGATAGCGTCGGGCACCGCAACCGACTGAAGCGGGACGCACGCCCCCGGGCCACCACCGACCCAGGCTCACCGCACCGCGCAACCGCCTTGAGGAGCAGCCCTCGATGCAGCACCCCACCACGAGCTGGGTCAACGGGTCACTCGTCGACTCCGCCGACGCCGCCCTGTCCGTCCTCGACCACGGCCTCACCACCGGCGACGGCGTCTTCGAGACGATGAAGGCCGTCGACGGCCGGGCCTTCGCCGTCACCCGCCACCTCGACCGGCTCACCCGCTCCGCCCGCGGCCTCGGCCTGCCCGACCCCGACCACGACCTGGTCCGCGAAGCCTGCGCCCAGGTGCTGGCCGCCAACCCGATGCCCCTGGGCCGCCTGCGCCTCACCTACACCGGCGGCATCGCCCCGCTCGGCTCGGAGCGCGGCCAGGACGCCCCCACCCTGGTCGTCTCCCTCGGCACCGCCGCCCGCCGCCCCGACACCACCGCCGCCGCCACCGTCCCGTGGCGCCGCAACGAGCACAGCGCCGTCGCCGGCCTCAAGACCACCTCCTACGCCGAGAACGTCGTCGCGCTCGCCGCCGCCCACCGCGTCCAGGCCTCCGAAGCCCTGTTCGCCAACACCGCCGGGCAGCTCTGCGAGGGCACCGGCTCCAACGTCTTCGTCGTCCTCGGCGGCCGTCTGCTCACCCCCACCCTCGCCTCCGGCTGCCTGGCCGGCATCACCCGGCAGCTCGTCGTCGACTGGTGCGGCGCCGAGGAGACGGACCTGCCGCTGGACGTGCTCCGGGAGGCCGACGAGATCTTCCTGACCTCCACCCTGCGCGACGTCCAGGCCGTCACCCGGATCGACGACCGTGAACTCGCCGGACCGGGCCCCGTCACCACCAAGGCCCTGGCCGTCTTCACCGAGCGCAGCGGCGACGACCTAGACCCCTGAGCCCCACCACCCCGGCCCCGGACTCCTCGCGGCTCCCCGGCGGATAGAACACCCGGGCGGCGGGGAAGGGACCACGACATGACCACCACGCTGCGCCCCGAGGGGCCGGAGTCACCCGCCGCCGGCGGCCGCACCAGACGCTGGCAGATCTGCGCCAACGGCCGCCCGGTCGGCGCGCTGCGCACCACCGCCATTCGCCGCGGCAACCAACTCTGGGGTGAGATATCGGAGTTGGAGGTGCACGAGGGGCGCGGCCGGGGGCGCGGCACCTTCGGTGCGCTCGCGGCCGAGGAGGTGCTCCGCGGCTGGGGCTGCACCCGGGTCGACGCCGACGTCCCCGAGGCGGCGCCGGCCGCCCGCGGCCTCGCCGTCGCCCTCGGCTACACCGAGCGGATGCGGAACATGGCCAAGCGGCTCGCCGCCCCGCCCGCGCTCCCGGCCGGCGTCGCCGCGCGCCGGATCGATGCCGAGGCCTTCCCCGGGTGGCTGGCCGACGCCAAGGAGGGCTACCTGGCCGACCTGGTCTCCTCCGGCCTCGGCGCCGAGCAGGCCCGCGCCAAGTCGGACGCCGACCACCAGTCCCTGCTGCCGCAGGGCGCCGACAGCCCCGGCGTGGCCCTGCGCCGGCTCTACGGGGACGCGCCGGACCCGCTGGGCTCGCTCTGGCTTGCCCTGCGGGTCCGGGACCTGCCCGACGGCGCCCCGCTCGCCTGGGTGATGGTCGTCGAGGTGGCCGAGGCCCACCGGGGCGCCGGCCACGGTCGCTCGCTGATGCTGCTCGCCGAACGCGAGTGCCTGGCCGCGGGTGTGAGGGACCTCGGGCTCAACGTGTTCACCGGGAACGCGGTCGCGATCCGGCTCTACGAGTCGCTCGGCTACCGGGTCACCAATCGGGTCTACGGCAAGCCGCTGACCTGACCTGGCGTCAGGACGCCTTCGCCGCCTCGATGACGGCGACGATCCGGTCCCGCAGGCCGTCCTGGCTCTGCCCGCCGTCCAGCCGCTTCCCGCCGATCACATACGTCGGGGTGCCCCGCACCCCGATCGCCTTCCCCTCGGCCTGGTCGGCGTCCACGATCAGCGTGTGCCGGCCGTCGACCAGCGCGGTGTCGACCTCCTCGGCATCCACTCCCACGGCACGGGCCACCTCCAGCAGCACCTCCTCGCCGCGAGCCGCCAGGTCGTCGACCCGCTCCAGCAGGGCCTCCACGTACGGCCACCCCAGACCCTGGGCGAACGCCTCCTCGGCGGCCTGCGCCGCGGCGTACGCGTGCTTGTGCTTCTCCAGCGGGAAGTGGCGCAACTCGACGACGAGCGCGTCACCGTACTGCTCGCGCAGCTCCCGGACGTCGTCCAGGGCGGTGCGGCAGTCCGGGCACTGGAGCTCGCACCAGAACTCGAGACGGGGGAGGGAACCTTCGATCATGCCCCCAGTGTTCCACTAGTGGGCACCGCGCCGTCCCGGCGGTGTGCCCGGGCACCGGCCGGAAGCGACGGGAGGTCCGACCCGATGACGAGGACAACTGGACGTGACGGAGTGCCGCCGTGCTGACGGCGGCGGTCTCCTTCATTCTCACCGCCGCGGGCGTGGCCGTCGCGGGCCTGCGCGCCTACCGCCGGCGCTACCTCTCCGCGACCCGCTGGTTCGCCGTGGCGCTGCTGCCGGCCGGCCTCTATCTGACCGGCCTCTTCCCGGTGGCGCGCACGATCGGCAGCGAGCTCGCCGACTGGGCGACCAAGCTGGTGTTCGACCCCCGGGTCTGGACGGGCATCGCGCTGCTCGCGGTGTCGGCCGCCCTGCTGGTCACCACCCGCTGGGCGGGCCGCCGCCGCGCGGTGGACACCACCGGCTCCGCGCCGGCCGCCGCCGGGCCCGCCCCGGGACGGGCCGCCGTCACCGGTGCACCGGCCGGCCGGCCCTCCGCCGTCCCGAAGGCCGCCGCTCCCGGGAGCACCGCGCCGAAGGCGGGCAAGCGGGACGACGGCCTCGGCGACTTCGCCGACATCGAGGAGATCCTGCGCCGCCGCGGCATCTGAACGCGGCGGTCACGGCGAGCGGGGGCCGGTGAGCGCTCAGGCGGAGGGCACGGCCTCCGCCGAGCGCTGGCGCGCCCGGTAGGCGGCGACGTGCAGCCGGTTCCCGCAGGTCCGGCTGTCGCAGTAGCGCCGGGACCGGTTACGGGAGAGGTCGACGAAGACGCGGGCGCAGTCCGGCGCCTCGCAGCGGCGCAGCCGCTCGCGCTCGCCCGCCGTGAGGATGAACGCCAGCGCCATGCCCAGCTCGGCCGCCAGGTGGTCGTGCAGCGCGGCGTGCGGGGCGAAGTAGTGGATGTGCCAGCCGTGGTGGTCGTGGTTGGTGAGCCGGGGCGTGGTGCCGGCGGCCGCGACCAGCGCGTTGACCAGCTCGGCGGCCTCCGCCGTGGACTCGGTGCCGAACACCTCCCGCAGCCGGGTGCGCAGCTCCTGCACCTTGCGCAGGTCGTCCTCGGTCAGCGAGTCGATCTCGCTGATCTCCTGGCGGACCACGAAGGCGTCCAGCGCGGCCACGTCGGGCAGCAGCTCGCTGCCGCACACCTCGGGCGCCGTGTTGAGCAGCTCGACGAGGATGCTCAGCGCGCACTCGGTGTCATGGGTGATCAGCACGTGGGGGCTCCTCGCGCGGAGGGGGCCGTCGGCACCCCGCGTCTACGGTCAGTCTCAGACCTTACCGGGCCCCGCAGCGGCGGGCCGCCGCTTCGGTCGAAGGCGTGTACGGATTGCGACGGGGCGTGCGGGCGGTCGTGTCGCGGACCCGCAACGTCCGATCACCCGCCGCCGGGAAACAGTGGCGCCCGGCAGCGAGGCCGGCCACCCGTACGGATGGCCGGCTCCAGTGCCGGGCGCCTGCGGTGCTGGGGCCCGCCCCGGTGGGGGCGGACCGTTTCACCGGCCCCGAGTCCGCGTCGTGCGCGGCTGAGTCGTGCTGCCGTGCCCCCGAGTAGGACGGCAGCGGTGACAGCAGGGGGTTACGGCCCCGCCGACGGCGGGGCGTGACCGCCTCCGGTCGGGGTCAGCTTTCGGCGAGGATGTGGGACAGCTCCCGGTCGAGGTCGAAGTGACGGTGTTCGGTGCCGGGCGGCACGGCGGCGTCCGTGCGCTTGAGAAACGACTCAAGCGCTCGGGCCGGGGCCTCCAGCAGGGCTTCTCCTTCCGGAGAGCTCAGCGCGATGCAGACCACCCCTTGCCCGTGACTGCGCGAGGGCCAGACCCGGACGTCGCCGGTGCCGGTGGGTCGATGCAGCCCCTCCGCAAGGAGATCTCGGGCGAACACCCACTCCACCGTCTCGTCGGCGCCGGTGTGGAACGTGGCGTGCACGGCATAGGGGTCGGCGGTGTCGTAGCGCAGGCCCGCGGGGACGGGCAGTGAGGACTCGCTGGACACGATGAGGCGCAGGTGCAGCTCGCAGCTGACCGTGGTGTTCATAAGCGCCATGGCCTTTCGCTCAGTGTGCGCTCGGGGAATCGCACGTCGGCGAACGGACCATCCCACCTCCGCGACCGATGTAAACCCCTCTGTCCCGATTCGGGGCCGAGTCGTACCCCTTACGGCGCATTGCGGAATCGGCACGGAGTGCCCGCCGGGGCATTACCGGGCCACTTCTCGGTTAGTTTCCTGGCATGACTGTGCGAAGCGACAAGGCGCGCGGGAACGCGGGCGGGAACACGAGAACGGGTGATGCGGTCGTGCCGGACGACTCGGGGGTACACACGCCGGACGGGGACGGCGACGGGGACGGGGCGGGGGACGCGGCGGGCGCCGACGGCGGCCGGCCGCTGGGCTCGCGCGCGCCGCACTTCATCCGGCGGTCCAGGCCGCTGCACCTGAGCTGGCAGGTGGCCGTCTTCCTGGTCGGCCTGGCGGTGGTGGTGGCCGGGGTGATCATGCTGCCGCTGCCCGGCCCCGGCTGGGTGGTCATCTTCCTGGGTATGGGCGTCTGGGCCACCGAGTTCGTCTGGGCCCAGCTGGCCCTGCGCTGGACCCGCCGCAAGGTGGCCGAGGCGGCGCAGAAGGCGATGGACCCGAGGGTCCGCCGCCGCAACATCACACTCACCGCGATCGGCCTGGCGGTGATCGCCGGGATCGGCGCCTGGTACCTCTGGAAGTACGGGCTCACCATGCCCTGGAAGATCGACCGGCACTGACCCGGCCGCGGCGACCGGTGGCGGCCCGTTCGGGTGACGGGTCGGGGCGGGGGCCCGGGGCGGGCGTGTTCGGAGCACCCCGGGGGATGCGGTAATGTTTTCCCTGCACCCGGGCGATTAGCTCAGCGGGAGAGCACTTCGTTCACACCGAAGGGGTCACTGGTTCGATCCCAGTATCGCCCACTGGAATGCATTGTGATATGTGAGGCCCAGTCGATTATCGGCTGGGCCTCACATGTATTTCCGCAATCCCGTGAACTGCCGCCGGAGAATCGGACTGAGGCGCAGTCACCTTCCGCGCGGAGCGCGAGTTCTGCCGATGCGCCGGCCGCCCGGGCTGGTGCGAGTTGTACGACACCCCCCGAATGGTGCTACTGTTCTTCTCGTTGCCCGGGCGATTAGCTCAGCGGGAGAGCACTTCGTTCACACCGAAGGGGTCACTGGTTCGATCCCAGTATCGCCCACCGGACAGCACGCAGGCCCCGATCGGATACCGATCGGGGCCTGTTGCGTTCGTGGACCGAGCGACCGAGCGACCGATCCGGCGAGCGCCTGCCGTCGCATCCGGTCCGGCTACGCCGCGACCTCGCAGCTGTGCTCCGCCGACAGCCGCCGTCCGCACCCGCAGCGGGCCGGGCGCAACGGCCAGGAGAAGTCCACCCGCTCCGGCGTCCCCGAGCGGTCGAACCAGTTCTGCAGCCCCCGGGCCTGCGCGGCGTGCCAGACCGCCTGCCGCAGGTGCAGCTCGGCCGCCGACAGCCCGCCCAGTGCCGCCGGGTAGCGCGCGCCGATCGTCCGGACCAGCCCCAGGGCCGCCGTCGCGTCGGCCGCCGCGTCGTGCGCCCCGGTCAGCTCCACCCCGTAGTGCGCGCACAGGTCGGTCAGCGTGCGCCGGCCCTTGCGGTAGCGGTCCACGTGCTTGTCCAGCACCCGGGGATCGAGCACCAGCAGCCCGTCCGGGCCGAGGGCGTCCGCCAGCGCGGTGGCCCGGTGGCGGCGCAACTCCCGGTCCAGCAGCGTCAGATCGTACGGCGCATTCATCACCACCACGGGATGCCCCGCGCGGCTCTGCTCGGCGAGGGCGCGGGCGATCTCCGCCACCACCGTCTGCGCCGGGCGGCCGTGCGCGCGCACCCGCTCGTCGCCGATGCCGTGGATCGCCCGGGCGCCGTCGGGTATCGGCACGCCCGGATCGGCCAGCCAGGAAGTGGTCCGCGGTGCCGCGCCCGGGCTGAGTTGGACGACCAGGGCGGCCGAGACGATCCGGTCGGTCTCGACGTCCACGCCGGTGGTCTCGGTGTCGAAGGAGGCGAGCGGACCGGTGTACCAGTGCTGCTGCATGACTGCCCCTCAGGTACTGCGATTCCCGCCCGGGTGATACCCGCTCCTGACGCCCCTTCAACCGTTTGGCCCTGTCCGGGCCGGGCACCCTGCGATCAGACGACCCGTTCGAATCCGGACGGGCCCGCGGGCCGGGGGAGGCTACGGGGCGATGACGCTGACAGAGCCGCAGCCCGACGGGGCGGCGGCCGTCCTGCGGGGCGATCTGGCCGTGACGGCCTGCATGGAGACACTGCAGGTCGGCTACCTGCACGCGGTGGCGGCGGCGGCCGGCTGCTCGCTGTCCCAGCCCTTCCCCGACAACGGCATCGACTGGCAGGTCAGCCACGGCTCGCGCGCCCACGCGGTGGACGACGAGGTCACCGTCAAGATCCAGCTGAAGGCCACCGCACAGATCGCACCCGATCCGCGCGGACCCTTCTTCAGCTTCACCCTGGACAACGACCACCTGCGCAAGCTCGCGCGGGAGCGGGTCGCGGTGCCCCGGATCCTGGTCGTGATGCTGCTGCCGCGCCGGGTCGACCGCTGGCTCTCGGCCGGCCCGGACGCGCTGGAGCTGCGGCACTGCTGTTACTGGGTCAACCTGGCCGGACACCCGGTCACCGGGCAGCGGCGGACCAACGTCCGGGTGCCCACCGCGAAGGTGTTCGACGACCGGGCACTGTGCGACATCATGGCGCGGGTCGGCGCGGGCGGCAGCCCGTGACGGCCCCGCCCCGGCGGGGAGGAGCAGGACCATGACGCTGCCACACGGGCCGCAGGAGGCCTCCCGGGCGCTGCCCGACCCGGCGGCCGTCGACCCGGCGGTGCTCACCACGCTGCTCGCCCGGCACGGCTGGGTCCGGCGCGGCGGCCCCTCGGCCCGGTACGGCCGCTGGACGCCCCCGGGCGACTCCGACCCGGGCACCAGCCTGCTGGTCCCGGCCGGGGAGGGCTTCGACGACGCCGTCGAGCTGCTCGCCGACGCCGTCACCGCACTGTCGCGCTCCCGCAGCCCGTCCGCCCGCTCGATCCTGCTCGCCCTGGCGGTGCCGGGGGACGAGCTGCAGTGGCGGCGCGAACTCCCCGGGCCGGCCGGCACCGTGCCCTGGGACGGCGCCGAGCGGCTCCAGCGGGCGGCCCGGGCGATGCTGGCGGCCGGCGCCAAGGCCGGGCGGACCAGGGCCGCCTACTTCGGCGCCCGGCTGGACACCTGGGCCGGGGACTTCCTGGAGCAGGTCCTGGTGGTCGGCGGCGGTCCGGCGGCGGACGGCGCCGCCGGACTCACCGCGTACACCCCGGCGCCCGAGGGGCGGGCGGTGGTCACCACCCTGGTCCGGGCCCTGGAGGCGCTGCGGGACGCCGTGGACTACCGGCGGGTCAGCGGCGGCCCGGAGGCCTTCGAGAACGCGGTGCAGGCGGGCGTCAGCCGGGAGCTGGTGCAGTCCGTCGAGGACCTGGTGCGCGGCGCCACGGCGGCCCAGCTGTCCGTCGCCTGGTCGGCCGCCGTCGGCCCGCCCGGCGGTTTCGGCGACCGGCGGATCGCCCTGGAGTTCTCGCCCGGGGACCTGCCCGCGCTGGAGGAGGCGGCCGCCCTGCTGGAGCGGATCGAACCGGCGGTCGCCGTCACCGTGGTCGGCCTGGTCGTCCGGCTCAAGCGCGCCGACCCCGCCGGACCGGGCACCGTCCGGCTGAAGGTGCTCGGCGGCGCGGAGGTCAGCGAGGTCCGGGTGCGGCTCGCCGACCCCGCCTACCGGGTGGCCGTCGAGGCCCACCTGGTCGGGGCTCCGGTGCGGGTCAGCGGCCGGTTGGAGCGCCGCGGCGGGTTCCGGCGGCTCACCCACCCGGGAGCGCTGGAGCCGTGCGGTCTGGAGGAGGCCGAGCGGGAGCGGCTGCTGAAGACCCTGGGAGAAGGGGGAGCGGGGGCGTAGGTGCACGGTGGGGGTGGTGCTCTCGGTACCATCGTCACGCGCAGCGCCGTGTTGCGTCCTATGAATCCAGCACGTCAGGAGAGACCGGTGACGGACGTCCGGGTAATCATCAACCGCGAACCCGATCGGGAAGAGCGCGTGGTGACCACGGGCACTACGGCCGCCGAGCTCTTCGCCGACGACCGCTCGATCATCGCCGCGCGCATCGCCGGCCAGCTCAAGGACCTCGCGTACGCCGTGCAGGACGGCGACGAGGTCGAGCCGGTCGAGATCGGCAGCAAGGACGGCCTGGACATCCTGCGCCACTCCACCGCGCACGTCATGGCCCAGGCCGTGCAGCAGCTCTTCCCGGAGGCGAAGCTCGGCATCGGCCCGCCGGTCAAGGACGGCTTCTACTACGACTTCGACGTCGAGAAGCCGTTCCACCCCGATGACCTCAAGGCCATCGAGAAGAAGATGCAGGAGATCATCAAGAAGGGCCAGAAGTTCTCCCGCCGGGTGGTCACCGACGAGGCCGCCGCCGAGGAGCTGGCCGCCGAGCCGTACAAGCTGGAGCTGATCGGCCTCAAGGGCTCCGCCGCCACCGCCGGCGAGGGCGCCGACGTCGAGGTCGGCGCGGGCGAGCTGACCATCTACGACAACCTGGACGCCAAGAGCGGCGACCTCTGCTGGGGCGACCTCTGCCGCGGCCCGCACCTGCCGTCCACCCGGCACATCCCGGCCTTCAAGCTGATGCGCAACGCCGCCGCCTACTGGCGCGGCAGCGAGCGCAACCCCATGCTGCAGCGCATCTACGGCACCGCCTGGCCGACCAAGGACGAGCTGAAGGCGCACCTCGACTTCCTGGTCGAGGCCGAGAAGCGCGACCACCGCAAGCTCGGCAACGAGCTCGACCTCTTCTCCATCCCCGAGGAGATCGGCTCCGGCCTCGCCGTCTTCCACCCCAGGGGCGGCATCATCCGCCGCGCCATGGAGGACTACTCGCGCCGCCGGCACGAGGAGGAGGGCTACGAGTTCGTCTACACCCCGCACGCCACCAAGGGGAAGCTCTTCGAGAAGAGCGGCCACCTGGACTGGTACGCGGACGGTATGTACCCGCCCATGCAGCTCGACGAGGGCGTGGACTACTACCTGAAGCCCATGAACTGCCCGATGCACAACCTGATCTTCGACGCGCGCGGCCGCTCGTACCGTGAACTGCCGCTGCGCCTCTTCGAGTTCGGCACGGTGTACCGGTACGAGAAGTCCGGCGTGGTGCACGGCCTGACCCGCGCCCGCGGCTTCACCCAGGACGACGCGCACATCTACTGCACCCGTGAGCAGATGGCGGAGGAGCTCGACTCCACGCTGACCTTCGTGCTCAACCTGCTGCGGGACTACGGTCTGACCGACTTCTACCTGGAGCTCTCCACCAAGGACCCGGTCAAGTTCGTCGGTTCGGACGAGGCCTGGGAGGAGGCCACCGCCGTGCTCGCGAACGTGGCCGAGAAGCAGGGCCTGCCGCTGGTCCCGGACCCGGGCGGCGCGGCCTTCTACGGCCCGAAGATCTCCGTCCAGGCGAAGGACGCGATCGGCCGGACCTGGCAGATGTCGACCATTCAGCTCGACTTCAACCTGCCCGAGCGCTTCGACCTGGAGTACACGGCGGCGGACGGCTCGCGTCAGCGGCCGGTCATGATCCACCGTGCGCTGTTCGGCTCGATCGAGCGGTTCTTCGCGGTGCTGCTGGAGCACTACGCCGGCGCCATGCCGCCGTGGCTGGCCCCGGTCACCGTGACCGGCATCCCGATCACCGACGAGCACGTGCCGTACCTGCTGGAGGTCGCGGCCGAGCTGAAGAAGCGCGGTATCCGGGTCGAGGTCGACACCTCGGACGACCGGATGCAGAAGAAGATCCGGAACGCCCAGAAGAGCAAGGTGCCGTTCATGCTGATCGCGGGCAACGACGACGTCGAGGCGGGCGCGGTGTCGTTCCGCTACCGCAACGGCGAGCAGAAGAACGGCGTGCCGCTCGCCGAGGCGGTCGCCGAGATCGTCGACGCGGTGGAGCGTCGCGTCCAGGTGTGACCTCCCGCCCCGCGTCAGCGGGGTTCGCGGGGCAGTCTCCACACGGAGTCTGCCCCGCACTGCTTTGCAAGCCACGCCGGGCGAATATGCTGATCAGCATGACGACTGAGCCGGAACTGCAGCGGGGCGTCGGCGAGCCGGACGGCTTCCGCCGCCTGTGGACCCCCCATCGGATGGCCTACATCCAGGGCGAGAACAAGCCCACCGGTCCGGCTCCGGACGACGGTTGTCCGTTCTGCTCGATCCCGTCGCTGAGCGACGAGGAAGGGCTGGTCGTCGCGCGCGGGAACTCCGTGTTCGCGGTGCTCAACCTGTACCCGTACAACGGCGGGCACCTGATGGTGGTCCCGTACCGGCACGTCGCGGACTACACCGAGCTGGACGACGCGGAGACGGCCGAGCTGGCCGTGTTCACCAAGAAGGCGATGGCGGCGCTGCGGGCGGCCTCGGGCGCGCACGGGTTCAACATCGGGATGAACCAGGGCGCGGCGGCGGGCGCCGGGATCGCGGCGCACCTGCACCAGCACGTGGTGCCGCGCTGGGGCGGGGACACCAACTTCATGCCGGTGGTCGGCCACACCAAGGTGCTGCCGCAGCTGCTGGCGGACACCCGCAAGATGCTGGCCGAGGCCTGGCCGCAGGGCTGAACCGCAGGGCTGGACCACAGGGCTGGACCACAGGGAAAGGGGCCCGCCGGAGAACCGGTGGGCCCCTTTCCCCTGCTCTGCGTCGGGCCGCTCAGCCCGCGTCGTACTGGTCGACCTTGTAGGGCCGGGTGCCCTGCGCCTCGGACTTGATGATCGAGGCGCGGTTCTTGAAGAAGCGCTCGGTGTCGAGGTCGTGCTCCTCCAGGAACTCCAGCACGGCCGCGTGGACGGCGGTGAGCACCGGGGTGGCGGCGTTGAGCGCGTTGTCGGTCATCGACCGGGTGTTCCAGGGCGGTGCGGCCCAGACGTGGCGCAGGCCGAACGGCTCGGGCAGGCCGAGGCCGCCGCCGAGCCAGGCGAGCAGTCCGGGGCTGCGGTGGAGGGGGGCGCGGACGGCCTGCCGGACCACCTCGTCGTTGTCGATCAGCGGGAGCTTGACCGTCCGCTCCTCCCAGAACTTCAGGCTCTTCGGGACGGACTTCTCCTTGTCCTTGGGCTTGTCGGAGAAGACGCCGTTGACCGGGCCGAGCGCGTAGCCGGCCACGCTGACGTTCATGGTGTGCGCGAGCAGGACGACGGTGACGGTGAAGGTGAGCACCAGCTTGCCGTCGTGGGTGACGAACTGGGTGGCGAGGTAGTGCCGGGGGCCGCCGGGGAAGGTCTGCTTGTCCGCTATGGCCTGGACGGCGAAGTCGCGCATCCGGTCGCCGTCCATGTCGGCGTTGCCGGGGCGGCCGATCTCGTCGGCGCCCTCGCCGACCTCGAAGACCACCCACTGCTTGACGGCGACGTTGGGAATGCCGCTGTTGGCGACCTCACTGATGCCGAGGCCCTTGAGGTGCCCGGCGATCTTGCGGACGAGGTCCCAGGGGTGGAACGCGCGGAAGTCGGCGTGGCCCTCGGCCGGGCGCAGGGCGTCGACCATCTTCCACTCGCCCCAGCGCCGGCCGGCGCCGAGGATCCCCTTGGGACCGGCGTAGTGCTGGATGTTGGTGTCCTGCTCGGCTTCGAGCCGGCCGAGCTTGGCGCGCAGGTCGGCGGCCTTCTTGTCCAGGTCGTCGCGCGGGACGGCCATGGGGACGGTCGCGGCCACGGCGTTGCCCTCGACGAGGTCGCGCCAGCGGTTGCGCAGGTCGACGGCGGTGCCGACGACGATGCGCTTGGCGAGGTACCAGCCGACGACCGGTGCGAGCATCACGACGCGCAGGTAGACGCCCAACAGGCCGCCGGCGGGCGGCTTGAGGGCGAGCAGCACGCCGACGGCGGCCGCCACGAGGAGGACCACCGCGCCGACGACGCCGGCGTTCCTGGGGCTGTCCCGCTTGAGCCAGGCGCGGAGCTGGAAGGCGCCGAGCCAGACCAGGGCGCCGGGCAGGAAGAGCAGACCGGTGACGAGGGTGACGGTGGTGAGCCGGCGGTCCCGGGCGGCGCGCAGGTCCTCGGCGGCCAGGCAGTGCTCGACGATCTGCCGGGTGTCGATGCCGAAGGACGGGACGAGGGGCTTGCGGTCGCCGCCGAGGGTGCGTCCGATCACGGCGCGGCTGAAGGCCTCGCCGAGGTTGGGGCGGAAGAGGGCGAAGCGGCCCTTCTTCTCGGTGGCGTTGGCGACGGTCTCGACGAAGCCGCGGACCTCGCCGTCGCGGTAGGCGGCCGAGGAGAGCGCCTGGGTGACGGCGGTCTGCGGGCCGGTGTCGGTCCGGGGTATCTGCGCACCCGGGGTCATGTCGAGTGTCGTCACGGTGGCTTCCCCTCCTCCCCTTGTCAGCGGCAGGTTACCGCGCCGCGGTACCGGCGCGCGGATGATCGTCTGAAGTGCCGTCACGTTCGGGCCAGTACGCGCTCGTGGGGCATGATGCCCACCTTTGCGCCGTGCGATACCCGTGTGCGGGGGGTGGACGGGCGCAATGGTGCACGATGGGCGCATGGGCCGTACGGAGGGAGCCGTGATGAAGGATCCGGTGCTGGTTTTCGACGGGGACTGCGCGTTCTGCACCACGTGTGCCGGCTGGGCGGAGCGGTACCTGCGCCAGACCCTGGCGTCGGGCGGCTGGGAGGCGGAGCCGTTCCAGTTCGCGGATCTCGCCGGGCTGGACGCGCTGGCCGGCGGGCGCGGCGAGGTGTCCTGGGAGCGGGCCGGGCGCGAGGTGCTCTGGGTGACGCCGGCCGGCCGGGTGTACGGCGGTGCGCAGGCGGTGGCGCGGCTGCTGATGCGGTCGGGCGGGGTCTGGGCGTACCTGGGCGGGGTACTGGCGCTGGCGCCGGTGCGGCCGCTCGCGGACGTGCTGTACCGCTGGGTGGCGAAGAACCGGCACCGGATGCCGGGCGGGACGCCGGCCTGCGCGCTGCCGAGGCGCTGAGGCCGCGGGACCGTCAGGCGGTGTGCTTGGCCGCGAGGGCGGCGGGCATGGGTTCGTGGCGCAGATGGGCGCGGGAGAACTCGGCGGTGCCGTGGGTGAGGGAGCGCAGGTCGACGGGGTAGCGGGCGAGTTCGAGCTCGGGGACCTCGGCGCGGAGCAGGGTGAGGCCCGGGCCGCCGGTCTCGGTGCCGAGGACCCGGCCGCGGCGGGCGGAGAGGTCGCCGAGGACGGCGCCGAGGTAGTCGTCGGGCAGCAGGACGCTGACCGCGGAGACCGGTTCGAGCAGTCGGATGACGGCGTGTTCCGCGGCGTCGCGCAGGGCGAGGGCGGCGGCGTTCTGGAAGGCGGAGTCGGAGGAGTCGACGGAGTGCGCCTTGCCGTCGGTGAGGGTGACCCGGATGTCGACGAGCGGGTACCCGGCGCCGACGCCCTTGGCGAGCTGGGCGCGGACGCCCTTCTCCACCGAGGGGATGAAGTGCTTGGGCACGGCGCCGCCGACGACGTGTTCCCGGAACTCGAAGCCGGCGCCGGCCGGCAGCGGTTCGACCTCCAGCTCGCAGATCGCGTACTGGCCGTGGCCGCCGGACTGCTTGACCAGTCGGCCGTGGCCGGCGGCGGCGGTGCCGAAGGTCTCGCGCAGGGCGACCTTGGGTTCGACGGTGTCGACGTGGACGCCGTGCCGGCCGCGGAGCCGGTCGAGGACGACCTCGGCGTGGGCCTCGCCGGTGCACCAGAGGACCAGCTGGTGGGTGTCGGGGTTCTGTTCCAGGCGCAGCGCCGGGTCTTCGGCGGTGAGCCGGGCGAGGGCCTGGGAGAGCCGGTCGTCGTCGCCCTTGCCGTGCGCCTCGATGGCGATCGGCAGGAGCGGTTCGGGCAGTGGCCAGCCGTCGAGCTTCACGGGGTGGCCGGGTTCGTGGACGGTGTCGCCGGGGCGGGCGGTGCTGACCTTGGCGGCGCAGACGAGGTCTCCGGCGACGGCGTGCGGGACGGGCCGCTGGAGCTTGCCGAACGGGCTGGTGAGGCCGGTGACGCGTTCGTCGCCGGTCTGGTCCTCGGGGTGGTCGGGGCCGGTGAGGTGGATGTGGGTGTCGGGGCGCAGGGTGCCGGCGTAGATCCGCAGCAGGCTGATCCGGCCGACGTAGGCGTCGGCCGTGACGCGGACGACCTGGGCGGCGAGGGGGGCGTCGGGGTCGCAGTCGGGGCCGGGGCGGGTGCGTTCGGTGGGGTCGGGGAACGCGGTGGTGATGAGGTCGAGGAGTTCGGCCGAGCCGAGGCCGCGGTCGGTGGTGGGCAGGGCGGGGTGCAGGGCGCAGGCGAGGACTTCGCGGCGCAGACCGGCTTCGAGGGCGTCGGCGTCGAGCGGTTCGCCGGCGAGGTAGCGCTCCATGAGGGTGTCGTCCTGGCCGGAGATGGCTTCGACGAGGCTCTCGCGGGCGGGGCCGGTGTCGGGCAGCGGTTCGGCCTCGCCGTAGGTGCGGCCGGTGAGCAGGTCGACGGTGCCGGCGGGGTGGCCGTCGTGGTGGACGGGGAGGAAGAGCGGGCGCAGGGTGTCCGGGCCGAGCCCGAAGGCATCGTGGCAGGCCGTGAGGATGTCGTCGAAGTCGCTGCGGGCGATGTCGAACTTGGCGACGGCGATGGCGCGGGGGATGCCTTCGGCGGCGCACTCGCGCCAGAGGGCGCGGGTGGGGGTGGTGACCGGGTCGGTGGCCGAGACGACGAAGACGGCGCCGTCGGCGGCGTGCAGGGCGGCCCGCAGGTCGGCGGTGAAGTCGGGGTGGCCGGGCGGGTCGATCAGGTTGACCTTGACGCCGTTCCATTCGAGGGGGAGCAGCGAGAGCTGGACGGAGCGCTGCTGCTGGTGCTCGATGTCCTCGTGGTCGGAGACGGTGTTGCCGTCGGTGACGCGGCCGGCCCGGCCGAGGGCGCCGGCGGTGAGGGCGAGGGATTCGGCGAGGGTGGTCTTGCCCACGCCGCTGCAGCCGATGAGGACGACGTTGCGCAGCTGTCCGGGGTCGGTGACGCTGGGCGCCTGGCCGGATCGTGCGGTGCTGCGGTCGGGCATCGGGGTCTCCTCCCGTCGCGCCGAGGCTGACGTGAAAAGTCTAGGGGCGGTGTTCGCGGGGGCGCGTGTTCTGGGGGTTCGCGGTGACCGGGTGTGTGCGGCCGTGCGCCAGGGGTCGCGGGAGGGCGGGCGGTGGGGGCGGGCGGGCGGTGCGGTGCGCGGAGGGGTGTCGCGGGCGTGGCTACGATGGGTGCGCCGGGTGGGCTGATCCGTCCGGCCGTCTGCCGCGTACTCCGCCGCAGGCGGGTACCAGGGAGATCGGAGCGGTCCGGAAGGCCATGCTCAACAAATACGCGCGTGCCTTCTTCACACGTGTCCTGACCCCGTTCGCCGCGTTCCTGATCCGGCTGGGTGTGAGCCCGGACGCCGTGACGCTGATCGGTACCGCCGGTTCGGTCGCCGGTGCGCTGGTGTTCTTCCCGCGTGGGGAGTTCTTCTGGGGCACCATCACGATCACGCTGTTCATCTTCTCGGACCTGGTGGACGGGAACATGGCGCGGCAGCTGGGCCGGTCCACCAAGTGGGGTGCCTTCCTGGACTCCACGCTGGACCGGGTCGCGGACGCCGCGATCTTCGGCGGGCTGGCGATGTGGTACGCGGGCGGGGGCGACAACGACCTGCTCTGTGCCGTGGCGATCTTCTGCCTGGCCAGCGGCCTGGTGGTCTCGTACACCAAGGCGCGGGCGGAGAGCCAGGGGCTGCCGTGTGATGTGTCGGGGCTGGTGGAGCGGGCCGAGCGGCTGGTGATCAGTCTGGTCGCGGCCGGCGTCACGGGTCTGCACACCTTCGGGGTGCCCTATGTGGAGTGGCTGTTGCCGGTGGCGCTGTGGCTGGTGGCCGCGGGCAGCCTGGTCACGGTGTTCCAGCGGATGCTGACGGTGCGCCGCGAGGCGTTCGAGGCCGACCGAGCGGCGGCCGGGAGCTGATGGGGGGCGGGCCTTCGGTGAAGGACCGACTGGTGTACTCGGCCTACGCGTCGGGCTGGGCGGTGCTGCGGCACCTGCCGGAGCCGGTGGCGCGGGGCCTGTTCGACCGGATCGCCGACTTCGCCTGGCGCAGGCGCGGCAAGCGGGTGCTCCAGCTGGAGGCGAACCTGCGGCGGGTCCGGCCGGGGCTGGACGAGGCCGGGCTGCGGGAGTTGTCGCGGGCCGGGATGCGGTCGTACATGCGGTACTGGATGGAGTCCTTCCGGTTGCCGGTGTGGAGCCGGCAGCGGGTGGCCCGGGATGTGCAGGTGGCCGGCTTCGAGCAGCTGCGGGAGGCGATGGAGTCCGGCCGCGGCGCGGTCGTCGCCTTGCCGCACATGGGGAACTGGGACCTCGCGGGCGCCTGGGTGGCGCTGGAGGGGTACCCGTTCACCACGGTCGCGGAGCGGCTGAAGCCCGAGAAGCTGTTCGACCGCTTCGTGGCGTTCCGGGAGAGCCTGGGCATGGAGGTGCTCGCGTTGACCGGCGGCGGGGTGAACGTCGTCGGTACGCTGGCCCGCCGGCTGCGGGAGGGGAAGCTGGTCTGCCTGGTCGGCGACCGGGACCTCTCGGAGGCCGGGATCGAGGTGTCCTTCTTCGGGGAGGCGACCAGGATGCCGGCCGGTCCGGCGGCGCTCTGCCAGCGGACCGGGGCGGCGCTGCTGCCGGTCTCGCTCTGGTACGACGGCCCGCTGCTGCGGGCGCGGATCCACCCCGAGATCGTTCCGCCGCCGGAGGGGGACCGCAAGGAGAAGACCCAGGCGATGGTGCAGGCCATGGCTGACGTCTGGGAGCAGGGGATCCGCGAGCACCCCGAGGACTGGCACATGCTGCAGCGGTTCTGGCTGGCGGACCTGCCGGTCCGCGCGGCGGTGGAGGAGCCGGCGCGGCCGGCCGGCGCCGCCCGCCCCGCTCCGGCCGGCGAGCCCGCCGCCGAGGCCTCCGGGCCCTGACCCGCCGCACCCGCCGCACCTACAGGATCACGAGGAACCAGTGAAGATCGGCATCGTCTGCCCGTACGACTGGGACGTTCCCGGCGGGGTGCAGTTCCACATCCGGGACCTGGCCGAGCACCTGATCGGCCTCGGCCACGAGGTGTCGGTGCTGGCGCCCGCGGAGGACGACGAGGCGCTGCCGCCGTACGTGGTCTCGGCGGGGCGGGCGGTGGCGGTGCCGTACAACGGCTCGGTCGCGCGGCTGAGCTTCGGCATCCTCTCGGCGGCCAGGGTCCGGCGCTGGCTGAACGAGGGCCGGTTCGACATCCTGCACGTGCACGAGCCGGCCTCGCCGAGCCTGTCGATGCTGGCCGCCTGGTCGGCGTCGGGGCCGATGGTCGGCACCTTCCACACGTCCAATCCGCGGTCGCGGGCGATGATCGCGGCCTCGCCGATCCTGCAGCCCGGCCTGGAGAAGATGCGGGCGCGGATCGCGGTGAGCGAGTACGCCCGGCGGACCCTGGTGGAGCACCTGGGCGGGGACGCGGTGGTGATTCCCAACGGGGTGGACGTCGGCTTCTTCGCGGAGGCGGAGCCGGACGCGCGCTGGACGGGTGGGGCGGCGTCCGGCGAGCCCGGCACGATCGGTTTCATCGGCCGGATCAACGAGCCGCGCAAGGGCCTGCCGACGCTGCTGGCGGCCCTGCCGCGGATCCTGGCCGAGCGGCCGGGGGTGCGGCTGCTGGTGGCCGGCAAGGGCGACGAGGAGGAGGCGGTCGCCGGCCTGGCGCCGGAGGTCCGCGCGCAGGTGGAGTTCCTCGGCATGGTGAGCGACCGGGACAAGGCCCGGCTGCTGCGCAGCGTCGACCTGTACGTGGCGCCGAACACCGGTGGCGAGAGCTTCGGGATCATCCTGGTGGAGGCGATGTCGGCGGGCGCCCCGGTGCTGGCGAGCGACCTGGACGCGTTCAAGCAGGTGCTGGACGGCGGGGACGCGGGGGAGCTGTTCCCGGTGGAGGACGCGGACGCGCTGGCCGCGGCGGCACTGCGGCTGCTGGGGGACCCGGGTCGCCTGGAGGAGCTGCGCAAGGCGGCGTCCCGGCACGTGCGGCGGTTCGACTGGTCGACGGTCGGTGCGGACATCCTGTCGGTGTACGAGACGGTGACGGCCGGCGCGGTGGCGGTGGTCGGCGAGGACGAGCGCGGCGGCCGGCGCGGGCGGTTCGGGCTGGCCCGGGACTGACCTCCGGCGTCCGGGGGCCGGTCGGCCGGGAATCGGCGGGGGCCGTCCGGGGTTGGGCTGCCTGAACCACCGATCATCGTGACCCTGGAGGCACCGGATGCCGCAGATCTCCGTCGACTACTCCCCGAGCCTGTCCGGCGCCTTCGACCGGCGTGCGCTGGGCCTGGCGATCAACCGGCTGGTGGTGAAGACCATCGACGCGAGCCCGGAGGCGTGCAAGACGGTCTTCCGCGAGGTGCGGGAGTTCGTGGTGGGCGTCGAGGACGGCGAGGGCGCGGGCGACGCCCAGGTGTACGTCGAGTTCCAGATCTTCCCGGGCCGTACCCCGGAGGCGAAGGCGGCGCTCGGCGACGCCGTGCTGGCGCTGCTGGCGGAGCGGATCGCGCCGGCGCCGGGCACCCGGCTGTTCACCGCGGTGAACGTCGAGGACATCGACCGCGCCAGCTACCGGAGTGCCACCGCCGAGGGCTGACGCCGGGCACCCGGTAGCGTAGCGCCCCGTGACTACCTGGATCTGGGCCGCCGTGGCCGTGGTGCTGTTCGGCATGTACCTGAGTTGGACGGCCGGCCGACTGGACCGGCTGCACGCCCGGATCGACGCCGCCCGGGCGGCGCTGGACGCGCAGCTGGTCCGGCGGGCCTCGGTCGCGATCGAGCTGGCGGCCTCCTCGCTGCTGGACCCGGCGGCCTCGCTGCTGCTGCTGGACGCGGCGCACGCGGCCCGGCAGGCCGACGACGAGCAGCGCGAGGTGGCGGAGAGCCAGTTGAGCATGGCGCTGCGGGCGGTGTTCGCCGAGCCGGAGCAGGTCGCGGTGCTGGTGGCCGAGCCGGGCGGCGAGGAGGCGGTCAAGGAGCTGACGGCCGCGGTGCGCCGGGTGCCGATGGCGCGGCGGTTCCACAACGACGCGGTGCGTGCGGCCCGGGCGGTGCGCGAACACCGGCTGGTGCGCTACTTCCGGCTGGCGGGCAAGGCACCGTTCCCGATGGCCTTCGAGATGGACGACGCCCCGCCGTCGGCGCTGACCCCGGAGGGTGCTCCGGCCTGAGGAGCGGGCGTCTCACAGGCCGGACCGGGTGTGCCCGGATCCGGCCTGTTTGTCGTATCCCGTCGGCCAGCCTGGACTTGATGGCGCATGGAAAGACCATTTCTTCCGCCTACCATAGGGCGATAGCACTGGTTCATCTTCGAGTGAGGTCTCACGTGTCCACCACCCCCACCACCGCAGACCAGCCGCAGATCGGTACCGCCCGGGTCAAGCGCGGCATGGCCGAGCAGCTCAAGGGCGGTGTGATCATGGACGTGGTCAACGCCGAGCAGGCCAAGATCGCCGAGGATGCCGGCGCTGTCGCCGTCATGGCGCTGGAGCGGGTGCCCGCCGACATCCGCAAGGACGGCGGCGTCGCGCGCATGTCGGACCCGAACATGATCGAGGAGATCATCGCCGCGGTCTCGATCCCGGTCATGGCGAAGTCCCGGATCGGCCACTTCGTCGAGGCCCAGGTCCTGCAGTCGCTCGGCGTGGACTACATCGACGAGTCCGAGGTGCTGACCCCGGCCGACGAGGTGAACCACTC
The DNA here is from genome assembly GCF_040630735.1 of Kitasatospora sp. NPDC005748. Taxonomy (NCBI): domain Bacteria; kingdom Bacillati; phylum Actinomycetota; class Actinomycetes; order Kitasatosporales; family Streptomycetaceae; genus Kitasatospora; species Kitasatospora sp. NPDC005748. The sequence continues at coordinate 44,333 of NZ_JBEXYD010000032.1, read as the reverse complement.
GGACAAGTGGGCGTTCACCACGCCGTTCGTCTGTGGTGCCACCAACCTGGGCGAGGCCCTGCGCCGCATCGCCGAGGGTGCGGCCATGATCCGCTCCAAGGGCGAGGCCGGCACCGGCAACGTCGTCGAGGCGGTCCGCCACCTGCGCCAGATCAAGAACGAGATCGCCCGGCTGCGCGGCTACGACAACAACGAGCTGTTCGCCGCCGCCAAGGAGCTGCGCGCTCCGTACGAGCTGGTCAAGGAGGTCGCCGAGCTCGGCAAGCTGCCGGTCGTGCTGTTCTCCGCCGGTGGTGTGGCCACCCCGGCCGACGCCGCGCTGATGCGCCAGCTCGGTGCCGAGGGCGTCTTCGTCGGCTCCGGCATCTTCAAGTCGGGCGACCCGGCCAAGCGTGCCGCCGCGATCGTCAAGGCCACCACCTTCTTCGACGACCCGAAGATCATCGCGGACGCCTCCCGCAACCTGGGCGAGGCCATGGTCGGCATCAACTGCGACACCCTTCCCGAGAGCGAGCGCTACGCCAACCGCGGCTGGTAGTCGGCCCCGCGCCAAGCGCCGGCCCGCCGCAGCGCCTCGGCGCGCGGCGGGCCGCGCCACGTACACACGACGTAACGATCGAAGAGGTTTGAGACCGTGAGCACTCCAGTCATCGGCGTCCTCGCCCTGCAGGGCGATGTCCGCGAGCACCTGGTCGCGCTGGCCGAGGCCGACGCGCTCGCCCGCCCGGTGCGCCGTGCCGAGGAGCTGGCCGAGGTCGACGCGCTGGTGATCCCCGGCGGGGAGTCCACCACCATGTCCAAGCTGGCCCTGCTGTTCGGCGTGATGGACCCGCTGCGCGAGCGGGTCGCCGGGGGCATGCCGGTCTACGGCACCTGCGCGGGCATGATCATGCTGGCCGACAAGATCCTGGACGGCCGCGACGACCAGGAGACCGTGGGCGGCATCGACATGACCGTGCGCCGCAACGCCTTCGGCCGCCAGAACGAGTCCTTCGAGTCCGGCATCGCCTTCCGCGGCCTGGACGACGCCCCGGTGCACGGCGTGTTCATCCGCGCCCCCTGGGTCGAGGCCGTCGGCGCGGGCGTCGAGGTACTGGCCGAGCTGCCGGCCGCCGACGGTCCGGAGAGCCGCGTCGTCGCCGTCCGCCAGGGCAACCTGCTGGCGACCTCCTTCCACCCCGAGCTCACCGGCGACCACCGGGTGCACGGCTACTTCGTGCGGATGGTCGAGGAGCACCTGGCGGCGGCGGCCCGGTAACGCTTCGCCGCCGCACGCGGACCGTGTGCACCCCACCGGCGGCGGCACCGGTAAGATCCGTCCTGTTCATTTCCCTTTGGCGACGTAAAGGAGCTGGCGATGTCCGGCCACTCTAAGTGGGCTACCACCAAGCACAAGAAGGCCGTGATCGACGCCAAGCGCGGCAAGCTCTTCGCCAAGATGATCAAGAACATCGAGGTGGCGGCGCGCACCGGCGGCGGCGACCCGGCCGGCAACCCCACGCTGTACGACGCCATCCAGAAGGCGAAGAAGAGCTCCGTCCCGATCGACAACATCAACCGCGCCGTCAAGCGCGGCTCGGGCGCGGAGGCCGGCGGGGCCGACTACTCGACGATCATGTACGAGGGCTACGGCCCGAACGGTGTCGCCGTCCTCATCGAGTGCCTCACCGACAACCGCAACCGCGCCGCCTCCGACGTGCGCGTGGCGATGACCCGCAACGGCGGCTCGATGGCCGACCCGGGCTCGGTCTCGTACCTGTTCAACCGCAAGGGCGTCGTGATCGTCCCCAAGGCCGACGGCGTCGACGAGGACAAGCTGTTCGAGGTCGTCCTCGACCAGGAGCCCGAGGAGATCAACGACCTCGGCGAGTCCTTCGAGATCGTCTCCGAGGCCTCGAAGATGGTCGCCGTCCGGACCGCGCTGGTGGACGCCGGTGTCGACTACGACTCGGCCGAGGCCAACTTCCTCCCGAGCATGCAGGTCGAGCTGGACGTCGACGGCGCCCGCAAGATCCTGAAGCTGATCGACGCCCTGGAGGACAGCGACGACGTGCAGAACGTCTTCGCCAACTTCGACATCAGCGACGAGGTCGGTGCGCAGCTCGACGCCGAGTGATCGTGCCCACTCCCCGGCCCGGTGGTCCCACGACCACCGGGCCGGTGTCGTCGGTGGGACTGTCCGACCCTGGCGGTAGCCTTCGCAGGTCGCCACGGCGAGCGGCGCGTTTCGGAGAGGCGGGGTCGAGGTGCGAGTACTGGGTGTGGACCCGGGGCTGACCAGGTGCGGGATCGGGGTGGTCGACGGCGCGCCGGGCCGGCCGCTGAGGATGGTCGGCGTCGGGGTGGTGCGCACGCCCGCCGAGGCGGACATCGGGCCCCGGCTGCTGCTGGTCGAGCAGGGCATCGAGAGCTGGCTCGACGAGCATCGGCCCGACCTGGTCGCGGTCGAGCGGGTCTTCGCCCAGCACAACGTCCGCACCGTGATGGGCACCGCGCAGGCCAGCGCGGTCGCGATGCTCTGCGCCACCCGGCGCGGCATCCCCGTCACCCTGCACACCCCCAGCGAGGTGAAGGCCGCCGTCACCGGCTCCGGCCGGGCCGACAAGGCCCAGGTCACCGCCATGGTGCAGCGGCTGCTGCGACTGGACGCCCCGCCCAAGCCGGCCGACGCCGCCGACGCGCTGGCGCTGGCCATCTGCCACATCTGGCGCGGCGGCGCGAGCGACCGGATCGCCGCGGCGCTCGCCAAGGCGGCGCCCGCCAGGACCGCGCCCGGCGCGGCCGCGCCCGCCGCCCGGGCCCCGTACTCCGCACGATCCCCCCGAGGAGCCGCTCGATGATCGCCTTCGTCCAAGGGCCGGTGGCCGCCGTCAGCGGCGGCACCGTCGTCGTCGAGGTCGGCGGCGTCGGCATGGCCGTCCAGTGCACCCCGGCGACCGCGGCCGGCCTGCGCCTCGGGGAGCCGGCCCGGCTCGCCACCTCGCTGGTCGTCCGGGAGGACTCGCTCACGCTGTACGGCTTCGCCGACGACGACGAGCGGGCCGTCTTCGAGATCCTCCAGGCCGCGCCCGGTGTCGGGCCGCGCCTGGCCCAGGCCATGCTCGGCGTGCACAGCCCGGACGAGCTGCGCGCCGCCGTCGCCGCCGGGAACGAGAAGGCGCTGATCGCCGTCCCCGGTATCGGCAAGGCGAAGGCCGCCAAGCTGCTGTTGGAGTACAAGGACAAGCTGGGCGCCCCGCACGGCAGCGTCCCGGCCCAGAAGCCGATCGCCGCGGGGCCCGCGCCGTGGAGCGAGCAGCTGCACGCCGCCCTGGTCGGCCTCGGCTACGCGCCGCGCGAGGCGGACGAGGCGGTCACTGCCGTCGCCCCCGAGGCCGAGGCGCAGGCCGTCACCGATGTGGGCGCGCTGCTCAGGGCCGCGCTGCGGACCCTCAACCGGACGCGCTGACGCCGCGTCGGCCACCGCCCTCCACCGAACCGACCATCTGTCACCTTGTCGACATTGGAGCCCGCACCGATGAGCCCGTACGACTCCGACCCGGCCGACCGGCTGGTGACGGCCGCCGCCGACGGCGAGGACCAGGCGGTCGAGGCGGCGCTGCGCCCCAAGCAGCTGGACGAGTTCATCGGCCAGGAGCGGGTGCGCGAGCAGCTGTCCCTGGTGCTGCAGGCCGCCCGGCAGCGCGGGACCGCGCCGGACCACGTGCTGCTCAGCGGTCCGCCCGGGCTCGGCAAGACCACCCTTTCCATGATCATCGCGGCCGAGCTGGGCGCCCCGATCCGGATCACCTCGGGCCCGGCCATCCAGCACGCCGGCGACCTGGCCGCGATCCTCTCCTCGCTCTCCGAGGGCGAGGTGCTCTTCCTGGACGAGATCCACCGGATGTCCCGGCCGGCGGAGGAGATGCTCTACATGGCGATGGAGGACTTCCGGGTCGACGTGATCGTCGGCAAGGGCCCGGGCGCCACCGCCATCCCGCTGGAGCTGCCGCCGTTCACGCTGGTCGGCGCGACCACCCGGGCCGGGCTGCTGCCGCCGCCGCTGCGCGACCGGTTCGGCTTCACCGGCCACATGGAGTTCTACGCGCCCGCCGAGCTGGAGCGGGTGGTGCACCGCTCGGCCGCCCTGCTGGACGTCGAGATCGACCCGGCCGGCGCCGCCGAGATCGCCGGCCGCTCCCGGGGCACCCCGCGGATCGCCAACCGGCTGCTGCGCCGGGTCCGCGACTTCGCGCAGGTCCGGCACGACGGGGTGGTCACCCCGGAGATCGCCGCCCGGGCGCTGGACGTCTACGAGGTGGACGCCCGCGGTCTGGACCGGCTGGACCGCGCGGTGCTGGACGCGCTGCTGCGGCTGTTCGGCGGCGGACCGGTCGGCCTGTCGACCCTGGCGGTCGCGGTGGGTGAGGAGTCCGAGACGGTCGAGGAGGTCGCCGAGCCGTTCCTGGTCCGCGAGGGCCTGCTGGCCCGGACCCCGCGCGGCCGGATCGCCACCGCCGCCGCGTGGCAGCACCTCGGCCTGACCCCGCCGGTTCAGACCACCAGGGGCGCGGTACCGGCCCAGTCGGAACTTTTCCCGGCGGACGAGGGCTGAACGGGTGACACCGGGGCGATCGGGGCGCGCGGACGCCTGAGCAGGTCCGCGCGGAGAAGCCGGGGGAGAAGTCCGGGGAATCTGTGCAGGCGCAGGCTCGCCACTTTCGGCGGCAGGATGCGATGCTTGGCGTTGTCCGATCAGTTCGGGGTCGCCTAGACTCCGCCGGACCGCCCCTCTCACCTGACGGGCCGACCATTACCACACAGGCCGCCGGCCGGCGGCCCGTAAAGGACCCTGGCTGCAGTGAACCTCATCATCCTTCTCCTCCCGATCATCGCGATCGTGCTCATGTTCCGGTCGCAGAAGAAGCGCCAGCAGCAGCAGGCGAGCATGCAGACCGCGCTGGAGCCCGGGGCGGGAGTGCGCACCATCGGCGGCCTGTACGCCCAGGTGAAGGCGGTCAACGAGGAGACCGTCGAGCTGGAGATCGCGCCCGGCGTGGTCACCCACTTCACCAAGAGCGCGGTGGCGGCGGTCCTGGACCCGCAGGAGTACGACGCGATCATCAACGGTCGCCCCGCCGTGGACGAGCTGTCCGAGCCGGAGGCCGAGGACGCCGACGTCGAGCCGGTCGAGGACAAGCCGCTGACGCTCACCAAGGACAGCGCCGACAAGGGCGACGTCGAGGGCGCTGGTCCCGCGACCAAGTAGTACGGCCGGGCACCCGCCCGGCCGCGCGGCGCAATCAGTAGTGCCGCGAGCCCACAGGATCTCAGGGCCGCAGATCCGCCATGCCCCCGTCCGCCACGAGCCGGACGGGGGTCCGGTAGGGGAGGTGGCATGGACAGGGAGAAACGAGCAAGGTGGCAACACCCAAGTCGCGCCCGCGCGACGGTTACCCGGGGCGGGCTCTGGCCCTCATCCTGGTGGTCACCGTCGGACTGGTCGCCCTCATGTTCGGGACGGGCCACACCAAGCCCCGCCTGGGTATCGACCTCGCCGGCGGTACCAGCATCACCTTGAGCGCGAAGTCGACCGACCCCAAGGCGATCAACAAGTCCAACATGGACATCGCCACCGGGATCATCGAGCAGCGGGTCAACGGGATGGGCGTCTCCGAGGCGGAGGTCCAGACCCAGGGCGACCGGAACATCATCGTCAACATCCCCAAGGGTGGTGACAAGCAGAGCGCGGTCGACCAGGTCGGCACCACCGCGCAGCTCTACTTCCGCCCCGTCCTCGCCCTCGCCCCGAGCGGTGTCCAGGCCCCGGCCCCGAGCGCGTCCCCCTCGGCGAGCGGCAGCGCCGCCCCGAGCGCGACCCCCTCGGCCACCGGCTCGCCCGCCGCGTCCGCCGGCGCCCCCAGCGCCAGTGCGACCAAGCAGGGCCGCGCCGTCGGTGAGGCGCTCGCCGCCGACGCCACCCCGACCCCGGCCGCCACCGGCAGCGCGAGCACCGCTCCGAGCGCGCCCGCCGCCGCGACCCCGAGCGCTCCCGCGCCCACCGCACCGGTCAACCCGGACCTCTCCGCCGCGATGACCACGGGCACCGTGCCGCCGGAGCTGGCCGCCGAGTTCGCCGCCATCGACTGCTCCAAGCCCGAGCAGCGCAAGAACCTGCAGAAGTCCGAGGGGCAGCCGACCGTCGCCTGCACCCAGAAGGACGAGCGCGGGATCTTCTACAAGCTCGCCCTCGGCCCGGTCGCGGTGAAGGGCGCCGACGTCTCCAAGGCGCAGGCCACCATCGACACCCAGCAGGGTGCCGGCTGGCAGGTCGCGCTGCAGTTCAACGGCCGGGGCACCGACGCCTTCACCGACGTCACCGGCAAGCTCGCCGCCCAGCCGGACCCGACCAACCAGTTCGCCATCGTGCTGGACGGGCAGGTCGTCTCCCACCCGTACGTGCGCAACGCCATCCCCGGCGGCTCGGCCGTGATCTCCGGCAGCTTCAGCCAGGCGGAGGCGCAGAACCTCGCCAACGTGCTGAGCTTCGGCGCGCTGCCGCTGGAGTTCACCACGGACGACGTCACCACCGTCTCGCCGCAGCTCGGCGGCGACCAGCTGAAGGCGGGCCTGGTCGCCGGCCTCATCGGCATGGTGCTGGTGGTCCTCTACTCGCTGGTCTACTACCGCGGCCTCGGCCTGGTCTCGATCGCGGGTCTGATCGTCTCGGCGATCCTGACCTACTCGATCATGAGCCTGCTCGGCGCGGGGATCGGCTTCGCGCTGAACCTACCGGCCGTCTGCGGCGCGATCGTCGCGATCGGTATCACCGCGGACTCCTTCATCGTCTACTTCGAGCGCATCCGCGACGAGGTCCGCGAGGGCGCCCCGCTGCGCCCGGCGGTCCAGCGGGCCTGGCCGCGCGCCCGGCGCACCATCCTGGTGTCGGACTTCGTGTCCTTCCTCTGTGCCGCGGTGCTCTACCTGGTCTCGGTCGGCAAGGTGCAGGGCTTCGCGTTCACGCTGGGCCTGACCACCGCGCTCGACGTCGTGGTGATCTTCCTGTTCACCAAGCCGCTGATCACCCTGCTGGCCCGCCGGAAGTTCTTCTCCGACGGTCACCCGTGGTCGGGCCTGGACCCGAAGCGCCTGGGCGCCCGCCCGCCGCTGCGCAGCACCCGTCGTCGCAGCTCCTCCTCCTCTGCCGCCGTGAAGGAGGCCTGACACCGTGTCGCGCTTCTCCAATCTGGGTCACCGGCTCTACCAGGGCGAGGTCAGCTTCGACTTCGTCGGCCGCCGCAAGCTCTGGTACAGCATCTCCGGCGTGATCGTGCTGGTCGCCGCCGTCGGCCTGGCCATGGGCCTGAAACTCGGCATCGAGTTCAAGGGCGGCTCGGTCTACACCGTCGCCAAGCCGGGGCTGACCATCTCGCAGACGCAGGACGTGGTGGACAAGATCGTCCACTCGCACCCGCTGGTCCAGTCCGTGGACGACGGCAAGAAGATCCGCATCCAGGTCAGCTCCGAGGACCAGGTCTCCTCGGCGGTCTTCACCGACAAGCTGTCCAAGGAGCTCAGCGTCCCGATCGCGGAGATCGACACCCAGGTGATCGGCCCCAGCTGGGGTGAGCAGATCTCCGACAAGGCCCTCACCGGCCTGATCATCTTCATGGTCCTGGTGACGGTCTACCTGGCGATCGCCTTCGAGTGGCGGATGGCGGTGGCCGCCCTGGTCGCCCTCATCCACGACCTCCTGATCACCATCGGGGTGTACGCCCTGGTGGGCTTCGAGGTCACCCCCGGTACGGTGATCGGCTTCCTGACGATCCTCGGGTACTCGCTCTACGACACGGTCGTCGTCTTCGACACCGTGAAGGAGAACGCGAAGGGGCTCACCAAGCAGAACAAGATCACCTACAGCGAGGCGGCCAACGCGGGCCTCAACCAGACCCTGGTCCGCTCGCTGAACACCACGGTGGTCGCCCTGCTCCCGGTGGCGGCGCTGCTGTTCATCGGTGGCGGCCTCCTGGGCGCCGGCACGCTGAACGACATCTCGCTGGCCCTGTTCATCGGTCTCGCCGCCGGTGCCTACTCCTCGATCTGCGTCGCCACCCCGCTGCTCGCGCAGCTCAAGGAGGAGCAGCCGGAGATGAAGGCGCTGGCCAAGCGGGTCGCCCAGCGGCGGGCCGCGGAGGCCAGGAACGCCGCCGCGGAGGCGCGCGGCGAGGCCCCGGAGGGCGAGGAGATCGCCGACGGCGACCTGCCGGCGGGTATGGTCGGTCAGCGCGGCCGGGCGGCCGGCACCTCGCGTGCCAAGGGCCGTCCGTCCACCAAGCGCTGACGCCCGACCGACCGTGAGGACCCTTCCGTGACCACCGCCGACACCGCCCTGGCCGAGCTGCTGAACAGCCGGATCCGGGACGTTCCGGACTACCCGAAGCCCGGTGTGCTGTTCAAGGACATCGCACCGCTGCTCGCCGACGCCGAGGCCTTCGCGGCCCTCACCCGGGCGCTGGCGGAGCGGGCGACGGCCCTCGGTGCGACCAAGGTGGTGGGCCTGGAGGCGCGCGGCTTCGTCCTGGCGGCCCCGGCGGCCTTCGCGGCCGGCCTCGGCTTCGTGCCGATCCGCAAGGAGGGCAAGCTGCCCGGCGAGGTGTTCCGGCGCTCGTACGAGCTGGAGTACGGCTCGGCGACGCTGGAGGTGCAGTGCGACGCCTTCGCACCCGGTGAGCGGGTGCTGGTGGTGGACGACGTGCTGGCCACCGGCGGGACGATCGGTGCCTCGCTGGACCTGGTCAAGGAGGCCGGCGCCGAGCTGGTGGGCGTCGTGGTGCTGATGGAGCTGGGCTTCCTGGACGGCCGGGAGCGGCTGGCCGGGCACCTGGGCGGCGCGCCGCTGGAGACGCTGGTCACGGTCTGAGGGAAGCGTCCGAGGAACGGACGGAGGGCGGCGGTCGGATCATCCGACCGCCGCCCTCCGCGTGTCCGGGGCCGACCGGCTGAACACGGGAGCGCCGGGCTCGGTACCATGAAGGTTCATCCCCTCCCGGTTGTGCGTGATGGTGCGAGCCGCACGAGGGGCCGGCCCGGTGCCCCGAGGAGTGTCCTTGCCCGACGAGGTTGTGCCCACGGCCGAAGCGGCCGCCCCCGAAAACCGTCCCACGCCCTCGGGGGCCACCCCGGCACGCCCGGCGCCGACCTCCTCCCGCCCGGTGGCTCCCGCGAGCCGTCCGTCCTCCTCCGGGGGCATGCGCGCCCGGCTGGCCCGCCTCGGCGGCCAGCGCTCCAGCGTGCTCAACCCCGTCCTGGAGCCGCTGTTCCGCTCGATCCGGGCCAACGACCCCAAGGCCGACCCGGTCCTGCTGCGGGACATCGAGAAGGCGTACGCCGTCGCGGAGAAGTGGCACCGCGGGCAGAAGCGCAAGAGCGGCGACCCGTACATCACCCACCCGCTGGCGGTGGCGACCATCCTGGCCGAGCTGGGCATGGACGCCGCGACCCTGATGGCCGGCCTGCTGCACGACACCGTCGAGGACACCGACTACGGCCTGGAGACCCTGCGCAAGGACTTCGGCGACTCGGTGGCCCTGCTGGTCGACGGCGTCACCAAGCTGGACCGGGTGAAGTTCGGCGAGGCCGCGCAGGCCGAGACCGTCCGCAAGATGGTCGTCGCGATGGCCAAGGACCCGCGCGTCCTGGTGATCAAGCTCGCGGACCGGCTGCACAACATGCGCACCATGCGCTACCTCAAGCGGGAGAAGCAGGAGAAGAAGGCCCGCGAGACGCTGGAGATCTACGCCCCGCTGGCGCACCGGCTGGGCATGAACACCATCAAGTGGGAGCTGGAGGACCTCGCCTTCGCGATCCTCTACCCCAAGATGTACGACGAGATCGTGCGCCTGGTCGCCGAACGCGCCCCCAAGCGGGACGAGTACCTCGCCACCGTCATCGACCAGGTCCAGGGCGACCTGCGCGGCGCCCGGATCACCGCGTCCGTCACCGGCCGGCCGAAGCACTACTACTCGGTCTACCAGAAGATGATCGTCCGGGGCCGGGACTTCGCCGAGATCTACGACCTGGTGGGCATCCGGGTCCTGGTCGACACCGTCCGCGACTGCTACGCGGCGCTGGGCACCATCCACGCGCGGTGGAACCCGGTGCCGGGGCGGTTCAAGGACTACATCGCGATGCCCAAGTTCAACATGTACCAGTCGCTGCACACCACGGTGATCGGTCCCGGGGGCAAGCCGGTCGAGCTGCAGATCCGCACCTTCGACATGCACCGCCGGGCCGAGTACGGCATCGCCGCGCACTGGAAGTACAAGCAGCGCGCGGTGGCCGGCGCCTCCAAGGTCCGCACCGACACCCCCACCCAGACCCGCAAGGACGACAAGGCCGGCGCCGTCAACGAGATGGCCTGGCTGCGGCAGCTGCTGGACTGGCAGAAGGAGACCGAGGACCCGAGCGAGTTCCTGGAGTCGCTGCGCTTCGACCTCTCCAACAACGAGGTCTTCGTCTTCACGCCCAAGGGCGACGTGATAGCGCTGCCGGCCGGTGCCACCCCGGTGGACTTCGCCTTCGCCGTCCACACCGAGGTCGGGTACCGCTGCATAGGGGCGCGGGTCAACGGGCGGCTGGTGCCGCTGGAGTCGACCCTGGAGAACGGCGACAGCGTCGAGGTCTTCACCTCCAAGGCGGAGAACGCCGGCCCCTCCCGGGACTGGCTTGGCTTCGTCAAGTCCCCGCGCGCCCGCAACAAGATCCGCGCCTGGTTCTCCAAGGAGCGCCGCGAGGAGGCGATCGAGCACGGCAAGGAGGCCATCGCCCGGGCGATGCGCAAGCAGGGCCTGCCGATCCAGCGGATCCTGACCGGCGACTCGCTGGTCACCCTGGCCCACGAGATGCGCTACCCGGACATCTCCTCGCTGTACGCGGCGATCGGCGAGGGCCACGTCGCCGCGCAGAACATCGTGCAGAAGCTGGTGCAGGCGCTCGGCGGCGAGGAGGGTGCCACCGAGGACCTGGCCGAGACGGCCACGCCGACGCACGACAACCGCCGGGCGGTGCGCCGCCGGGCCAAGGGCGATCCGGGCGTCATCGTCAAGGGCGTCGAGGACGTCTGGGTCAAGCTGTCGCGCTGCTGCACCCCGGTGCCGGGCGACCCGATCGTCGGCTTCGTCACCCGCGGCAACGGCGTCTCGGTGCACCGCGCCGACTGCGTCAACGTGGAGGCGCTCAGCCAGCAGCCCGAGCGGATGATCGAGGTCGAGTGGGCGGCCACCCAGTCGTCCGTCTTCCTGGTGGCCATCCAGGTCGAGGCGCTGGACCGCTCCCGGCTGCTCTCGGACGTCACCCGGGTCCTCTCCGACCAGCACGTCAACATCCTGTCGGCGGCGGTGCAGACCTCCCGCGACCGGGTGGCGATGAGCCGCTTCACCTTCGAGATGGGCGACCCGAAGCACCTCGGCCACGTCCTGAAGGCGGTCCGCGGCGTGGAGGGCGTCTACGACGTCTACCGGGTCACCTCGGCCCGCAAGTAGCGGGTACGGCGAAGGGCCCCACCGCCTCGGCGGTGGGGCCCTTCGTCAGGTCCGGAGGGCGGCGGATCAGCCGCTGAACTCCTCCTGGCTGCGGTGCGCCTGCTCCAGCAGGGTCTGCACACCCGCCAGCTCGGACTCCAGCTTGGCGACCTTGCTCGCGTTGCCGGCGGCACGGGCCTTGTCCAGGTCGGCCTGGATCTTCTCGGCCTTGGCCTCGAAGAGGCCGACCATGCCGGCGGCGCGGGCCTTGGCCTCCGGGTTCGAGCGCTTCCACTCGCTGTCCTCGGCCTCGCGGATCGCCCGCTCGACGGTGTTCAGCCGGGCGTCCAGCTTCGGGCGGGCGTCGCGCGGCACGTGCCCGATCGCCTCCCAGCGCTCGTTGACGTCCCGCAGGGCGGCCTTGGCGGCCTTCAGGTCGGTGATCGGCAGGATCGCCTCGGCCTCGGCCGCCAGCGCCTCCTTGAGCTTCTGGTTGCCGACCTGCTCGGCGTCGCGCTCGCTGAACACCGCGGACCGGGCCTGGAAGAAGACGTCCTGGGCGCCGCGGAAACGCGCCCACAGCTCGTCCTCGATGTCCCGCTGGGCGCGCCCGGCGGCCTTCCAGCGCGCCATCAGGTCGCGGTAGCTGGCCGCGGTCTCGCCCCACTCGGTGGAGGAGGAGAGCGCCTCGGCCTCGCTGACCAGCCGCTCCTTGGTGGCCCGGGCCTGGTCGCGCTCGGCGTCAAGGGTCGCGAAGTGGGCCTTGCGGTGCTTCGAGAAGACCGAGCGGGCGTGCGAGAACCGGTGCCACAGCTCGTCGTCGCTCTTGCGGTCCAGCCGGGGCAGGCCCTTCCAGGTGTCCACCAGCGCGCGCAGCCGGTCCCCGGCCTCCCGCCACTGGGTGGACTCGGCGAGCCGCTCGGCCTCGGCGACCAGCTCCTCCTTGGCCGTACGGGTCTCGTCCTGGGCCTTGGCGCGGGCCGCCTTGCGCTCCTCGCGGCGGCTCTCGATGTCACCGGCGAGCGTGTCCAGCCGCTTGGCCAGCGCGTCCAGGTCGCCGACCGCGTGCCCCTCGGTCACCTGCGCGCGCAGGTGGTCCAGCGCGGTCTGGGCGTCCTTGGCGGCTAGGTCGGTGGTGCGCACCCGCTTCTCCAGCAGGCCGATCTCCACCTCGATGCCCTGGTACTTGCGCTCGAAGTAGGCGAGAGCCTCCTCGGGCGAGCCGGCCTGCCAGGAACCCACGACGCGTTCGCCGTCGGCCGTCCTGACGTAGACCGTGCCCTGCTCGTCGACACGGCCCCACGGGTCGCTGCTCATAGCGCGTCCTCCACATGACGTCGCGCCCGCGCCGGAGCGGGACGCGTACGTCGTCCACAGTTGATGTGCGGCGGACCGATGGGCCCGCCGTCCCGTCCGCCGTGCTTTGCTGCCGAGGGTGACGGCCGGCGGGTCTGGGCACCCTACACAACGCCAACATAGGCGACCAGGACCGGTGCTGTCCGCATCCGGGCCGGGCGATTTCGGGCCGGGACCGCGCCGGAGCGCCGCGCTGGCGTCCGCGGGGCGGTCCCGGTGCCGGTCAACCCTTCGCGGCGGTCACCGAGTTGAGGGTGACGTCGGCCATCGGGTGACCGTCCGTCCCGCCCTCCAGGGTGCCCGCGGCGGCGATCTTCTGAAGCACGTCCAGACCGCCGGTGATCTTGCCGAACGGGGTGTAGTTCGGGCCGAGCTGGGTGTCCTTGTAGACCAGGAAGAACTGGCTCCCGTTGGTGCCCGGGCCGGAGTTGGCCATCGCCAGGGTGCCCGCCGGGTACGTCGCGCCGGTCAGGTTCTCGTCGGCGAACTTGTAGCCGGGACCGCCGGTGCCGCCCGGGTTGGTCGCGCTGGCGGTCGGGTCGCCGCACTGCAGCACGAAGATGCCGCCGGTGGTCAGCCGGTGGCACTTGGTGTGGTCGAAGTACTGCTCGCCGGCCAGGAAGGCGAAGGAGTTCACCGTGTGCGGCGCCTTGGCCGCGTCCAGCGAGAGCGTCACCTTGCCGCAGTTGGTGTCCAGCGTCGCCGTGTACTTGCCGGCGGCGTCGACGCTCATGGCCGGCTCGGCCTTCCACTGCTTGCCGTTCGGCGCGCCCGGCGCCGGGTCGGCGCAGCCCTCGACCGGCGTGCGGGTCGGGGTGGTGGGCTCGTCGGTGGCGGTCGGCGCGCTCGGCGCGGTCGGCGGCGCCGCCGCGGTGTCCTTCTTGTCGTCCGAGGTGAAGGCACCCGTGCCCACCAGGACACCGCCGCCCGCCAGCACCACCACGGCGAGCGCGCTGCCGAGGATCGTGTTGCGACGCCGGCGCGCGGCGTGCATCTCGGCCCGGCGCTGCGCCTGGCGCTCGTACTTCTCGCGGGCGAGCTGCCGCCGCCGCTGTTCGCTGCTGACCACCGGCCGTGTCTCCTACATGGGTGCTGTCGTACTGGGGGCTGTCCGGCCCCTCCGGCCCGGGGGCGAGGAGGGATCGTGTGCGGATGCTGGAGCGGATCATCGCATCCATCGGCGGCCAAGTGTAGGGACCGCGGCTGTAAGAACCCGGTGAACCCGTCGGGACGGAGTGAACCTGTCCCGCCTATCTGGTTCGCAACCGGACCCGGAGCGCCGGTAGGCTTCCGTTACATCTCATCGTGTAGCCGCATCCCGCAGCCGCCACGGCCGACCCGAATCACGAAGGACGCGCGTTGTTCATCGCCGGATTCCCCGCTGGAGCCTGGGGCACCAACTGCTACCTGGTCGCACCGGCCGCCGGCGAGGAGTGCGTCATCGTGGACCCGGGCCACCAGGCCGCCCGCGGCGTGGAGGAGCTGGTCCGCGAGCACCGGCTGAAGCCGGTCGCGGTGGTCCTCACCCACGGCCACATCGACCACGTCGCCTCGGTGGTCCCGGTCTGCGGCGCGCGCGGCGTCCCGGCCTGGATCCACCCCGAGGACCGCTACATGATGGCCGACCCGGAGAAGGCGCTCGGCCGCTCGCTCGGCACCCAGCTGATGGGCGAGCTCACCGTCGGCGAGCCCGACGACGTGCGCGAGCTCACCGACGGCAGCGTGCTGGAGCTGGCCGGCCTGAAGCTCACCGTCGACCACGCGCCCGGCCATACCAAGGGGTCGGTGACGTTCCGGACGCCCGGCGCCGAGGACCTCCCCCCGGTGCTGTTCTCGGGCGACCTGCTCTTCGCCGGCTCCATCGGGCGCACGGACCTCCCGGGCGGGGACGGCGACGCGATCCTGCGGTCGCTGGCCCGGGTGTGCCTGCCCCTCGACGACGCGACCGTGGTCCTCTCCGGCCACGGCGGACAGACCACCATCGGCCGCGAGCGCGCCACCAACCCCTACCTCCGACAGGCGGCGGGAGCGCTCGGCGCTCCGGCCTTCCCGCGACGAGGAATGTGACGGAAGAGAAGTTGAGCACCTTCACTGCCCCCAAGGGCACCTACGACCTGCTGCCCCCCAGCTCCGCGACCTTCCTGGCGATCCGCGAGCGGATCGCCGCGCCGGCCCGCCGGGCCGGCTACGGCTACATCGAGACCCCGGTCTTCGAGGACGTGAAGCTCTTCTCCCGCGGCGTCGGCGAGTCCACCGACATCGTCAGCAAGGAGATGTACAACCTCACCACCAAGGGCGGCGACGAGCTCGCGCTGCGCCCCGAGGGCACCGCCTCGGTGCTGCGCGCCGCGCTCCAGGCCAACCTGCACAAGCAGGGCAACCTGCCGGTCAAGCTCTGGTACTCCGGCTCCTACTACCGCTACGAGCGGGCGCAGAAGGGCCGCTACCGCCAGTTCTCGCAGGTCGGCGCCGAGGCGATCGGCGCCGAGGACCCGGCGCTGGACGCCGAGCTGATCATCCTGGCCGACGACGCCTTCCGCTCGCTGGGCCTGCGCGACTACTCGCTGCTGCTCAACAGCCTCGGCGACAAGCAGTGCCGCCCGGTCTACCGGGCCGCGCTGGTGGAGTTCCTGGCCGGCCTCGACCTGGACGACGACACCCGCCGCCGGGCCGAGATCAACCCGCTGCGCGTGCTGGACGACAAGCGCGAGTCGGTGCAGGCCCAGCTCGGCGGCGCGCCGATGCTGCGCGACTTCCTCTGCGAGGAGTGCAAGGCCTACGACGAGAAGGTCCGCGAGCTGCTGACCGCCAACGGGGTGGCCTTCACCGACGACCCCAAGCTGGTCCGCGGCCTGGACTACTACACCCGTACCACCTTCGAGTTCGTCCACAACGGCCTCGGCGCGCAGTCCGCGATCGGTGGCGGCGGCCGCTACGACGGGCTCTCCGAGATGATCGGCGGCCCCGCGCTGCCGTCCGTCGGCTGGGCCCTCGGGGTGGACCGCAGCTACCTGGCGATGGAGGCCGAGGGCGTCGTCCTCGACCTGCCGGCCGCCACCTCCGTCTACGCCGTCGCGCTCAGCGACCAGGCCAAGAACGTCCTCTTCGCCAAGGTGGTCGAACTGCGCCGCGCGGGCGTCGCCACCGACCTCGCCTTCGGCGTCAAGGGCATCAAGAACGCGATGAAGTCCGCGGACCGTTCCGGCGCCCGCTTCGCCGTGCTCGCCGGTGACCGGGACCTCGCCGACGGCGTCGTCCAGCTCAAGGACATGACCACCGGCGAGCAGAACCCCGTCGCCCTCGACGCTCTCGTCACCACCCTGAAGGAGAAGCAGCTGTGATCCGCACGCACGACGCGGGCACGCTCCGCCCGGAGCACGCAGGCACCACCGTCACCCTGGCCGGCTGGGTCGCCCGCCGCCGAGACCACGGCGGCGTGGCCTTCATCGACCTGCGGGACGCCTCCGGCACCGTGCAGATCGTGGTCCGCGACCTCGACTCGGTGCACGGCCTGCGTGCCGAGTACTGCGTCAAGGTCGTCGGCGACGTCCGCGTGCGGCCCGAGGGCAACGAGAACCCGGACATCCCGACCGGCGCCGTCGAGGTCGTGGTCAGCGAGATCGAGGTGCTCTCCGAGGCCGCCCCGCTGCCCTTCCCGGTCGCCGAGTACGAGCCCGGTACGGTCAACGAGGAGGTCCGCCTCCGCTACCGCTACCTGGACCTGCGCCGCGAGGGCCCGGCCAAGGGCCTGCGCCTGCGCTCCAAGGTCAGCAACATCATCCGCCGGGTGATGGAGGAGAACGACTACCTCGACATCGAGACGCCGTACCTCACCCGCTCCACCCCCGAGGGCGCCCGCGACTTCCTCGTCCCGGTCCGCCTGCAGCCCGGCCACTGGTACGCGCTGCCGCAGTCGCCCCAGCTGTTCAAGCAGCTGCTGATGGTGGCCGGCATGGAGCGGTACTACCAGATCGCGCGCTGCTTCCGCGACGAGGACTTCCGCGCCGACCGCCAGCCGGAGTTCACCCAGCTGGACATCGAGGCCTCCTTCGTCGACCAGGAGGACATCCTGGCCCTCGGCGAGAAGATCATCGGTGCGATCTGGCGCGACGTGCACGGGTACGAGATCCCCAACCCGCTGCCCCGGATGAGCTACGCGGACGCGATGGGCCGCTACGGCTCGGACAAGCCGGACGTCCGCTTCGGTCAGGAGCTCACGGACCTCACCGAGTACTTCAAGGGCACCTCGTTCCGCGTGTTCCAGGCCCCGTACGTCGGCGCCGTGGTCATGCCAGGCGGTGCCTCGCAGCCGCGCAAGCAGCTCGACGCCTGGCAGGACTGGGCCAAGGCGCGCGGCGCCCGGGGCCTCGCCTACGTGCTGATCGACGCCGAGACCGGCGAGCTGCGCGGCCCGGTCGCCAAGAACCTCTCCGAGGAGCACCTGGCCGGCCTGGCCGCCGCCGCCGGGGCCAAGAACGGTGACGCGATCTTCTTCGCGGCCGGCAAGGAGCGCCCCTCGCAGGAGCTGCTCGGCGCCGCCCGCCTGGAGATCGGCCGCCGCTGCGAGCTGATCGACGAGTCCCGCTGGGCCTTCCTCTGGGTCGTCGACTTCCCGATGTTCGAGCCGATCGAGGACGACAAGGGCGAGTTCCAGGGCTGGCACGCGGTGCACCACCCGTTCACCGCCCCGACCGCCGAGTCGCTCGCCACCTTCGACACCGACCCGGGTTCGGCGCTCTCCAACGCCTACGACCTGGTCCTCAACGGCTCGGAGCTGGGCGGCGGTTCGATCCGTATCCACCAGCGGGACGTGCAGAAGCGGGCGTTCGACGCGATCGGCCTCTCCGAGGAGGAGGCGGCCTCGCAGTTCGGCTTCCTGCTGGACGCCTTCAACTACGGCCCGCCGCCGCACGGCGGTGTCGCCTTCGGCCTGGACCGCGTCGTCACGCTGCTGGGCGGGTACGACACCATCCGCGACGTCATCGCGTTCCCGAAGACGTCCACCGGTGGTGACCCGCTGACCGGTGCCCCGACCCCGATCACCCCGGCGCAGCGTCGCGAGGCCGGCGTCGACGCCCAGCCGAAGGTCCGCGAGGACGCCAAGTCCTCCGAGGTCAAGCCCGAGGCCCAGCCCCGGGCCTGACGCCCAATCGGCTAATCTTTCACGGCCCCGGACGGCGCACCCGCCGTCCGGGGCCGGTCCACAACGGTGTGCGACGGAGAGAGGCTCCCCCCATGA
Source organism: Kitasatospora sp. NPDC005748 (assembly GCF_040630735.1). Taxonomy (NCBI): domain Bacteria; kingdom Bacillati; phylum Actinomycetota; class Actinomycetes; order Kitasatosporales; family Streptomycetaceae; genus Kitasatospora; species Kitasatospora sp. NPDC005748. The sequence goes on along the minus strand of NZ_JBEXYD010000032.1, from coordinate 26,240 downwards.
AGGTCACCACCAGAATCGAGTGTCCCGAGGACGCACCCGCCACCAGACGGGTCCACATGGCGGCCTTCCCCGGCCCCGACGAGGCCGATCTGGTGGACGCGCTGCGCCGCGACCCCGCCTGGCTGCCCGAGCTGTCCGTGGTGGCGGTGGACGAGGCCGGGCTGGTGGTGGGCCACGCGCTGCTCACCCGGCTGGCGGTCGGCGATGGCCGGGGCCTGGCGCTCGCGCCCGTCGCGGTCGCCCCGGAGTGGCAGCGCAAGGGCGTCGGCGAGCTGGTCGTCCGGGCCGCGCTGACGGCCGCGGAGGAGGCGGCGGAGAAGCTCGTCGTCGTCCTCGGCGATCCGGACTACTACGGTAGGTTCGGCTTCGCGCCGGCGGGTCGGCACGAGGTCACCGGCCCGTTCGAGGTGCCGGAGGCCTACTTCCAGACCCTCGCCCTGCCGGCCTACGACGGCGGTCCGCGCGGGCTCTGCCGCTACCCGGAGCCCTTCGAGGCGGTCTGACCCGGTCCGGCCCGCCCCCGTACGCGCCGGACCGGCTTCGTCCGGCTCACTCCGCCTGGCCCGGGACCGCCGGGCCGGCCGAGAACCCGACCGTGGCCCGGCAGCTGCGCACGAACGCGGCCATGGCGGGCGTCAGTTCGCGGCCCATCGGCCAGTAGAGCCCGACCAGGCTCGGGCTGAGCCCCCGCACCGGCCGGTACGCGATGTCCTCCCGCGCCGCCAGCCTGCTCATCGCCTCCGGGGCGAAGCCGACGCCCTGACCGCACACCACCGCGGCCAGCCACTCGTCGGAGTTGTGCGCCACCGCGCCGATCCGCACCGGCCGCCCGCGCCGTTCCGGGACCGCCAGCCAGTAGTCGCGCCAGTGCCCGGCCTCCAGCGGGATCGCGACGAAGGGCTCGTCCAGCAGGTCCTCGAACCGGATCACCTGGTGGCCCGCCAACCGGTGCCCGGCCGGCAGCGCCACACAGCGCGGCTCCTCGCCCAGCACCGCGACGTTGTACTGCTCGGAGAGCGACGGCGGGGCGTGCCAGAGCGTCAGGTCGATCTCCCCGGTGGCGAGCCCCGAGGTCGGGTCGAACCAGTTGTTCTGCCGCAGCTCGACCTGCCAGCCGGGCATCCGCCGGGTGAAGTCCGTCACCGTGCTGCGGGTCATCAGGTTGATGCTGCCGCCCTCGAAGCCCACCCGCAGCGTCGAGCCCTGCTCGGCTGCCGCCGCCCGGGTGGCGCGCAGCGCGTCGTCCCAGCCGGCCAGCACCGGCCCGGTGCGCTCGGCCAGGGCCCGGCCGGCGTGGGTGGGCGCCATGCCCCGGCGCGAGCGCTCGAACAGCTCCACCCCGAGCAGCGCCTCCAGCTGGCGGATCTGCTTGGTGAGGGTCGGCTGCGAGACGAACAGCCGGGCCGCGGCGGCCGTCAGCTGGCCCTCCTCGCAGACCGCGGCGAAGCTCCGCAGCAGTCGGGTGTCCACATCCATGCCCCAAGGTTATGGAACGGGATATTGGACCGGCCCGGCAGGTCTGCGACAGGGTTGATCACTCGGCCCTCGCGGGCCGGCCACGGGGGAGTCCGGCAGCGGCGGTTCAGGGGGCCGCCGCTGCCGGGCCGGCGCCCCGGCCTGCGGGAACCCGGGGTTGCGCCTACGGTGAGTGCTCATCAGCCTTTGCCGAACGGAGGCACCCAGGTGGCAGCCAAGGCCGAGCACGATCCCGGTACCGGCCCGGAGCACCGGCGGGAGCGGCTCGCGAAGAAGCCGTACGAGCGGGAGCTGCTGAGGCTCCAGAACGAGCTGGTGAAGCTCCAGGAGTGGGTGCGGGCCGAGGGCGCCCGGCTGGTGGTCGTCTTCGAGGGGCGCGACGCGGCCGGCAAGGGCGGCGCGATCAAGCGGGTGACGGAGTACCTGAACCCGCGCATCGCCCGGGTGGCGGCGCTGCCCACGCCTACCGAGCGCCAGCGGACCCAGTGGTACTTCCAGCGCTACGTCGAGCAGTTGCCGGCCGCGGGGGAGATCGTGCTGTTCGACCGCAGCTGGTACAACCGGGCCGGGGTCGAGCGGGTGATGGGCTTCTGCACGGACGAGCAGTACTGGCAGTTCCTGCACCAGTGCCCGATGTTCGAGCGGATGCTGATCGAGTCGGGCACCCTGCTGCGCAAGTACTGGTTCTCGGTCAGCGACACCGAGCAGCAGCGGCGGTTCCGGGACCGGCTGGAGGACCCGATGCGGCGGTGGAAGCTCTCGCCGATGGACGTCGAGTCGGTCAGCCGCTGGGAGGACTACTCGCGGGCCAAGGACGAGATGTTCGTCTACACCGACATCCCGGACTCGCCGTGGAACGTGGTGGAGAGCGACGACAAGCGGCGGGCCCGGATCAACATGATCGCCCACCTGCTCTCGACCGTCCCGTACCACGAGGTGGCCCCGCGGCGGATCGAGCTGCCGGCCCGCCCGGAGTCGCGCGGCTACCAGCGGCCGCCGCGGGACCTGCAGAAGTACGTACCGGACCACTCGGCGCGGATCGGGTAGGCCCGGCCGCCCGAGAGCTCCGCGGACCCGGCCGGGGGCGCGGCGGCCGGGCCGGGGTGTCGGTCGGCTCGCATAGGCTTCCGGTGTGGACGAACCGGACCTCTTCACCGCCGCCGCCGAGGAACGCCAGGCCAAGGAGCCCGGCCGGGCCCCGCTGGCCGTGCGGATGCGCCCGCGCACCCTGGACGAGGTCGCCGGGCAGCGGCAGCTGCTGAAGGCGGGCTCGCCGCTGCGCCGGCTGGTCTCGGGCTCGCGCGGCCCGGCGGCGACCAGTTCGGTGATCCTCTGGGGGCCGCCCGGTACCGGCAAGACCACCCTGGCGCACGTGATCAGCCAGTCCGTCGAGGGCCGCTTCGTGGAGCTGTCCGCGATCACCGCGGGCGTCAAGGAGGTCCGCGCGGTGATCGACGGCGCCCGCCGGGCGGTCGGCATGAACGGCAGGGAGACGGTGCTCTTCCTGGACGAGATCCACCGCTTCTCCAAGGCCCAGCAGGACTCGCTGCTGCCCGCCGTGGAGAACCGCTGGGTCACCCTGATCGCGGCCACCACCGAGAACCCGTACTTCTCGGTGATCTCCCCGCTGCTGTCGCGCTCGCTGCTGCTCACGCTGGAGTCGCTGACGGACGAGGACATCCGCGCCCTGCTGCACCGCGCGGTGGCCGACGAGCGCGGTCTGGAGGGCGCGCTGGAGCTCACCCCGGAGGCCGAGGACCACCTGGTCCGGCTGGCCGGCGGGGACGCCCGGCGGGCGCTCACCACGCTGGAGGCGGCCGCCGGGGCGGCGCTGGAGAAGGGCGAGGCGAGCATCACGCTGGCCACCACCGAGACGGCCGTGAACCAGGCCGCGGTGCGCTACGACAAGGACGGCGACCAGCACTACGACGTGGCCAGCGCGCTGATCAAGTCGATCCGGGGCAGTGACGTGGACGCCACCCTGCACTACCTGGCCCGGATGATCGAGGCCGGGGAGGACCCGCGGTTCATCGCCCGGCGGCTGATGATCTCGGCCAGCGAGGACGTCGGCCTGGCCGACCCGACGGCGCTGGCCACGGCGGTCGCGGCGGCCCAGGCGGTGGCGCTGATCGGCTTCCCGGAGGCGCGGATCATCCTCTCCCAGGCGGCGATCGCGCTGGCGCTGGCGCCCAAGTCCAACGCCGCCTACCTGGCGATCGACGCGGCGCTGGCGGACGTCCGGCAGGGCCTGGCGGGCGCGGTGCCGCCGCACCTGCGGGACGCGCACTACGGCGGCGCGGGCAAGCTCGGGCACGGCCAGGGCTACCAGTACCCGCACGATCTGCCGGAGGGCATCGCGGCGCAGCAGTACGCGCCGGACGCCGTGCACGGCAAGGCGTACTACCGGCCGACCCGGCACGGCGGGGAGGCCCGGTACGCGGACATCGTGGAGTGGACCAGGGGTCGGCTCAAGGGCGAGTGATCGGCGGGTATACTCGTCCGGAGTGCCGTGTCCCGGGCGCGGCGGCAGGGGAGACCCTGACCGACCGGCCGCACCAGCGGGGCAATGGCCGTGGTCTCCTCCGGGAGGCCCCAGGAGCGTCGCGCACCGTTTCGGTGTCGCGTGCAGCCCACCAACCCAGGTTCGGTGGGCTACTCGTGTGCTTGCACATCCGTGCCCGGTCGTGGAGAGCGGCTGATCGCACTGCCCCCGGGCGGTGCGGTTGTCTCCGGACCGCGAGGAGCGACCTCCGTCAACACCTGGTGAAGCCGTATTCGTAAGCAAGGAAGGTTTGGTTCATGGCGAACCAGAAGCGTCCCAAGGTCAAGATCGCGCGTGCGCTCGGCGTGCCGCTGACCCCGAAGTCCGTCAAGTACTTCGAGGCCCGCCCGTACCCGCCCGGCCAGCACGGCCGTGGCCGCAAGCAGAACTCGGACTACAAGGTCCGTCTGCTCGAGAAGCAGCGTCTGCGCGCCCAGTACGACCTGAGCGAGAAGCAGATGGCGCGCGCGTTCGACCGCGCGAAGAAGGCCGAGGGCAAGACCGGTGAGGCGCTCGTCGCCGAGCTGGAGACCCGTCTGGACTCCCTGGTGCTGCGTTCGGGCATTGCCCGCACCATCTACCAGGCCCGCCAGATGGTCGTCCACGGTCACATCGAGGTCAACGGCGGCAAGGTCAACAAGCCGTCGTACCAGATGAAGCCGGGCTTCGTCGTGACCGTTCGCGAGCGCAGCAAGGAGAAGGTCCCGTTCCAGGTCGCCCGTGAGGGTGGCTACGCGGGCGAGGGCCAGACCCCGAAGTACCTCGAGGTCAACCTGAAGGCCCTGGCCTTCCGCCTGGACCGCGCGCCGCAGCGCAAGGAGGTCCCGGTGATCTGCGACGAGCAGCTCGTCGTCGAGTACTACTCGCGCTGACCCGCGAGCGGTACGCCTGCCGTACCCAGCGAGCCCCCGTCGCCTTTCGAGGCGGCGGGGGCTCGTCCCGTTCCCGGGTGCTCCCGGGTTGTGCTCAGTCGTCCTCGCCGGTCATCGCGGCGGCCAGCCGCAGGTGCGGGCGGGCCTCCTCGGCGCGGCCCTGGCGCTCCAGGGTCCGGCCCAGCATCAGCCGGGCGTAGTCCTCGGCCGGGTGGGCGTCCAGGATCCGGCGCAGCTCGGCCTCGGCGCGGGAGAGCTGGGCCGAGTGGAAGTAGCTGCGGGCCAGCAGCAGCCGGACCGACAGGTTGGCCGGCTCCTCGGCGAGGACGCCCTCCAGCATGCGGGCGGCGTCGGTGTACGCCTTGGAGTCGAAGTAGAACGTCGCGAGGCGGTACTCGTCGGCGGTGTTGGTGGCCACGATTGCTCCTTCCGGGCGTCCGCCCGGCGGGGGTGCCGGGAGGTGCCGACCGGTGTAGCAATGGACAAGATTCAACTATTCCTGGCCGGTGAGGGGTGCGGCGCCGGCGGCACCGGGAAGGGGCCCGGCAGCCGGCCCGGACCGCCCGCGCGGCCGTCGCCGCCGAGCGCCCGGTGGACGGCGGCGTCGAGGTCCAGCCGGGCACCGCGGTCGAAGCACTCGGTGAACTCCTGCTCGGTCAGCCCGGCCCTGGCCCGCTCCTCGCAGTGCCGGTGGGGGCCGTTGAAGGTGCGCGAGCCGAAGAACGGCTTGCCCACCGCCTGCCAGATCCGGTGCGCGGCGCCCTGCAGCACCCGGGCCTCGCGCAGGTCGCCCGGCCGGCCGGGCCCGGTGGGCTCGGTCTCCAGCAGCGCCAGCAGGTCGATCGCCAGCACGATGCCCAGCAGGTCGTGGAAGAGGTGGTTGAGCCGGACGCTCTCGCGGGCCCGCGCCCGGGCCAGCCGGACCTCGCCGTCCAGCCAGTGCGAGTACCCGAGCGCGTAGAGCCCGTAGGCGTACGCCCACTGCTCGCCGTGCTCCTCGCAGAGCTCGCGGACCTCGCCGAGCCAGAACTCGCCGCTGTCCTGGTCGCCCTGGAACAGGTAGGCGATACCCAGCTCGAACATGGCCATCAGGACGTTGCTGTTGAGCTCGCCGATCGTCCGGTAGTGCCAGAGCGCCTCCTCGAAGAGCTCGGCGGCACGGGCCGGCTCGTCCCCGATCAGCGCGGCGCAGCCCTGCCGGTGGACGGCGTAGGCGAGCGCCCGGTCGTCGCCGGTGTCCAGCGCCTGGCGGCGGCACTCCTCCAGGGCCGGGCGGGCGGTGAGCAGGTCGCCCTGGAGGGTCGCCATGTACCCGGTGACCCAGAGCGCCTTGGCGCGGGCCTCGGTCGGCTCCGGGTCGAGGGCGAGCGCGCGGTCCAGCCAGTGCCGGCCCTCGCCGAGGTGGCCGCAGCCGACCCAGTAGAACCAGAGCGTGCTCGCCAGCAGCAGGGCGAGCTGCTCCTCGCCCGGTTCGGCCAGGCAGAACTCCAGCGCCGCGCGCAGGTTGGGGTGGGCGAGCTCGGTGCGCTCGGCGGTCTCCGCCTGCCGGGGGCCGAACCACTCGACCTCGCCCCAGGTGGCCACGCCCAGGTACCAGTCCCGGTGGCGGCGCCGCAGCCGCTGCTCCTCACCGGTCGAGCGCAGCCACCGCAGGCCGTACTCGCGCAGGGTGTCCAGCAGTCCGAATCTGACGCCGCCCCCCTCCCCGGCCGGCCGGCCGGGGGCCGACACCCGGAGCAGCACCGACTTGTTGATCAGCTCGGACACCAGGTCGAGCAGGTCCTCCGGTTCGATGCCGTCGCCGGCGCAGACGTACTCGGCGGCCTCCAGGTCGAAGCTCCCCGCGAAGACCGAGAGCCGGGCCCAGAGCAAACGTTCCTGCGGCGTGCAGAGTTCGTGACTCCACCCGATGGTCGTGCGAAGCGTCTGGTGGCGCGGCAGCGCCGTCCGGGCGCCGCCGGTGAGCAGGCGGAACCGGTCGCCCAGCCGGGCGTCGATCTGCGCGACCGAGAGCGACCGCAGCCGGCCGGCCGCCAGCTCGACGGCCAGCGGGATGCCGTCCAGCCGGCGGCAGAGCTGGGCGATCCCCTCGGCGGAGGCCGCGGTGATCTCGAAGGAGGGCAGCACCGCCCGGGCCCGGTCGGCGAACAGCCGCACCGCGTCCGGCAGTACGCCGGGGCCGACCGGGCCCACCGGCAGCGGCGCCAGGACGAGCAGGTGCTCGCCCGGGGCGCGCAGCGCCGCCCGGCTGGTGGCCAGCACCCGCAGGCCGGGCAGCGCCCGCAGCAGGGCGTCGGCCAGCTCCGCGCAGGCGTCCACCAGGTGCTCGCAGCCGTCCAGCACGATCAGCGTCCGGCGCCCGGCGAGCTGCTCGGTCAGCACGTCCAGCGGCGGCCGGGGGGTGCCGTCGGTCAGCCGCAGCGCCTCCAGCACGGCGTGGCCGAGCAGCAGCGGGTCCTGCACGGGAGCGACCTCGACCAGCCAGGTGCCGTCCGGGAAGGCGCCGGCCGCCCGGGCCGCCGCGCGCAGGGCCAGCCGGCTCTTGCCCACGCCACCCGGGCCGGTCACCGTGACCAGCCGCGCGGCGGCCAGCAGCCGGGCCAGCTCGGTCAGCTCCCGCTGCCGGCCGACGAAGCTGGTCACCTCGGCCGGGAGCCGGCCGGGCGCCGGCTCCCGCCGCGCCGCCCCCGCTCCGGGCCGTGCTGTCGGGTCCGCGGCCAAGCGCTGCTCCCGTCTCCGGGCCCGGACCGTCGCGGTTCGGGCGTGCCCGCGGGCCGCCCCGGCGACGGCCCGTCCGGCAGAACGAGGTGACCGGCCGGTAGGTTACGCGCGCGGCTCGTACCCCGGACCGGATCCACGGGGGCGGGGCCCGGGGACGCCCCGGCCGATATCCGGTCCGGAAACCGGCCGTGGTCGCGATAGGGTCTCCTTCGGAGAACAGCAAGGCGAGGGAGCGCACAAGGTGTCCGTGGGAGAGCTGGCCGGCTTGCTCGTCGCCGTGTTCTGGGCGGTCCTGGTCACCCTGCTCGCCGTCGTGCTGGTGCACCTCTCGCGGGTGCTCAAGGAGGCCGCCGTCCTGGTCTCCGCCGTGACCGAGCAGGCCGTGCCGCTGCTGACCGAGGCCGGAGCCGCCGTGCGCAGCGCCAACGAGCAGCTGGAGCGGGTGGACGAGATCACCGCCAACGTCCAGGACGCCGCCGCCAACGCCCAGGCGCTCTCCTCCACCGTCGCGGCCACCCTGGGCGGGCCGCTGGTCAAGGTCGCGGCCTTCAGCTACGGCGTCCGCAAGGCCGTCGCCAAGCAGAACGGCACCGTGACGCTGCCCACCCAGCCGAGCGAGCGCGAGGAGCTGGCCCGGCTGATCCGGGCCGAGGTGCGCGCCGCGACGACGGCCAAGAGCGGCCTGCTCGCCCGGGTCCGGCGCGCGGTGAGGGGCTGACGGCATGGTGCGACGCATCTTCTGGATGGCGGTCGGCGCCGGTGCCACCGTCTGGGCCATGAACAAGGCCAACGAGGCCGTGCACCGGCTCACCCCGGACAGCCTCTCCGGCACCGCCGCGCGCGGCGCGCTGCACCTGGGCGACGCGGCCAAGCGGTTCGCCCAGGACGTGAAGGCGGGCATGGCCGAGCGCGAGGAGCAGCTGCGCGAGGACCTCGGACTGGACGGCACCGCCGTCGTCGAGCCCCGGCGCCGGGTCCTGCGCGGCGAGCCGCAGTACCGAGCTATCTCGGCGGCGCCCGGCAGCCCGGCCGCCGCCCTGCCTCCGTCCAGCAGTGCCCGCGCATCGTCCGACGGTGCGCGCACCACCCCAGCCATCGAAAAGACGCCCGGCCGCGCACTGCCGCAGCCGGGCGGTACCCCGAACCGGAAGGACCACTAATGGAGTCGGCAGAGATCCGCCGCCGCTGGCTGCGCTTCTTCGAGGAGCGCGGCCACACCGTCGTTCCGTCGGCGTCCCTGGTCGCCGACGACCCCACCCTGCTGCTGGTCAACGCCGGCATGGTGCCCTTCAAGCCGTACTTCCTCGGCGAGGTCAAGCCGCAGTTCTCCCGGGCCACCAGCGTCCAGAAGTGCGTGCGCACCCTGGACATCGAGGAGGTCGGGAAGACCACCCGGCACGGCTCCTTCTTCCAGATGTGCGGCAACTTCTCCTTCGGCGACTACTTCAAGGAAGGGGCCATCAAGTTCGCGTGGGAGCTGCTCACCACTCCCGTCGCGGACGGCGGCTACGGCCTGGAGAAGGAGAAGCTCTGGATCACCGTCTACAAGGACGACGACGAGGCCGAGCAGATCTGGCGCGACGTCATCGGCGTGCCCTCCGAGCGCATCCAGCGCCTCGGCATGAAGGACAACTTCTGGTCGATGGGCGTCCCCGGCCCGTGCGGCCCGTGCTCGGAGATCAACTACGACCGCGGCCCCGCGTACGGCGAGGAGGGCGGCCCGGCCGTCAACGGCGAGCGCTACCTGGAGATCTGGAACCTGGTCTTCATGCAGTACGAGCGCGGCCACGGTGACGGCAAGGACGGTTTCGAGATCCTCGGCGACCTGCCGAGCAAGAACATCGACACCGGCCTCGGCCTGGAGCGCCTCGCCGCCATCCTGCAGGGCGTCGACAACCTCTTCGAGATCGACACCAGCCGGATGATCCTCGACCGCGCCGCCGAGCTGACCGGTCACACCTACGGCGCCGACCACAAGTCGGACGTCTCGCTGCGCGTGGTCACCGACCACATCCGCACCGCGCTGATGCTGATCGGCGACGGTGTCACCCCCGGCAACGAGGGCCGCGGCTACGTGCTGCGCCGCATCCTGCGCCGCGCCATCCGCAACATGCGCCTGCTGGGCGCCACCGGCCAGGTCGCGAAGGACCTGACCGAGGTCGCGATCAAGGCGATGGCCCCGCAGTACCCGGAGCTGGAGGCCGACCGCAAGCGCATCGAGACGGTCGTCAGCGGCGAGGAGGCGGCCTTCCTGCAGACCCTGAAGGCCGGCACCACCCTGCTGGACACCGCGGTCACCGAGACCAAGCAGTCCGGCGGCGCGGTGCTCTCCGGCGAGCAGGCGTTCAAGCTGCACGACACCTACGGGTTCCCGATCGACCTGACCCTGGAGATGGCCGAGGAGCAGGGCCTCCAGGTCGACGAGGCCGGCTTCCGCCGACTCATGCAGGAGCAGCGGGACCGTGCCAAGGCCGATGCCAAGGCCAAGAAGATGGGCCACGCCGACGTCGCCGCGTACCGCGAGGTCGCCGACAAGTCCGGCGCCAGCGTCTTCACCGGCTACAACCTCACCGAGGGCGAGGCCACCGTGGTCGGCCTGCTGGTGGACGGCGTCCCGGCGCCGGCCGCGAGCGAGGGCGACGAGGTCGAGATCATCCTCGACCGCACCCCGTTCTACGCCGAGGGCGGCGGCCAGCTCGCCGACCACGGCCGGATCCGACTGGACTCCGGCGCCGTGGTGGAGATCCGCGACGTGCAGCAGCCCGTCCCGGGCGTGACGGTGCACTCCGGCGGCGTGCTGTTCGGCGAGGTCGTGCTCGGCGCCTCGGCGTACGCCACCATCGACATCGAGCGCCGCCGTGCCATCGCCCGCGCCCACTCGGCCACCCACCTGACCCACCAGGCGCTGCGCGACGCGCTCGGCCCGACGGCCGCCCAGGCCGGCTCCGAGAACGCCCCCGGCCGCTTCCGCTTCGACTTCGGCTCGCCCGCCGCCGTGCCCGGCAGCGTGCTGGTCGACGTCGAGCAGAAGATCAACGACGTGCTGACCCGCGAGCTGGACGTGACCGCCGAGGTCATGACGATGGACCAGGCCCGCAAGGCCGGCGCCATCGCGATGTTCGGCGAGAAGTACGGCGACTCGGTCCGCGTCGTCACCATCGGGGACTTCTCCAAGGAGCTCTGCGGTGGCACGCACGTCGGCAACACCGCCCAGCTGGGCCTGGTGAAGCTGCTCGGCGAGTCCTCGATCGGCTCCGGCGTGCGCCGGGTCGAGGCGCTGGTCGGCGTGGACGCCTACAAGTTCCTCGCCCGTGAGCACACCGTGGTCGCCCAGCTGACCGAGCTGGTCAAGGGCCGCCCGGAGGAGCTGCCGGAGAAGATCTCGGGCATGCTCGCCAAGCTCAAGGACGCCGAGAAGGAGATCGAGCGCTTCCGCGCCGAGAAGGTGCTGGCCGCCGCCGCGGGTCTGGCCGACTCCGCCGAGGACGTCCAGGGCATCGCCGTGGTGGCCGCCCGGGTCGCCGACGGCACCGGCGCCGACGAGCTGCGCAAGCTCGTCCTGGACGTGCGCGGCCGGCTCGGCTCGCGGCCGGCCGTGGTCGCCGCCTTCACGGTGGCCAACGACCGCCCGCTGACCGTGATCGCCACCAACGAGGACGCGCGCGGGCGCGGCATCAAGGCCGGCGAGCTGGTCCGGGTCGCCGCCAAGACCCTCGGCGGCGGCGGTGGCGGCAAGGACGACGTCGCCCAGGGCGGCGGCTCCGACGCGGGCGCGGTCGGCGAGGCCATCGCCGCGGTGCGCGGTCTGGTCGCGGAGCGCGCCAGCTGATGGACCAGGAGGAGAGGCCGCCCTTCCGCCGCGGGCGGCGGATCGCCGTCGACGTCGGTGACGCCCGGATCGGGGTAGCGTCCTGCGACCCCGACGGGGTGCTCGCCACGCCGGTGGAGACCGTCCCCGCCGGGGTGAAGTCGCAGGCCAGGATCGCCGCCATCGCCGACGAGTACCAGGCGATCGAGGTGATCGTCGGCCTGCCGCGCTCGCTCAGCGGCAAGGAGGGCCCGGCGGCGGAGAAGGTCCGCGGGTACGCCACCCGGCTGGCCAACCGGCTCTACCCGGTGCCGGTCCGGCTGGTCGACGAGCGGATGTCCACCGTCACGGCCACCCACGGGCTGCGCGCCTCCGGGGTCAAGGCCAAGAAGGGCCGCTCGGTGGTCGACCAGGCCGCCGCGGTGGTGATCCTGCAGACCGCCCTTGAGTCCGAACGGGTGAGCGGACGCCCGCCCGGTGAGAGCGTCGAGGCGGCCGGCTGACCGGTCTGATCTAACGTCCCGGTGAAGGGGCCCGTGCGGACGCGTCCGCACGGGCCCCTTCTGCTCGTTCCGGGACCGCCGAGGGGGCGCAATGACCGACCAGGACTTCACGCCCGGGCTCACACCCGGCCACCTCGGTGCGCCGGTGCTCGAACCCGAGGGCCGTCCGCCGGGTGCGCCCCGTCCTCGCCACGATGCGCCGGATCCGCACCGCCGGCGCAACGGGCTCGCCTGCGGGCTGACCGCGCTCGCCCTGGTGGTCGTCTTCGGCGGGGCCGGTCTGACCGGGTACACCTGGCTGCAGGGACAGCAGAAGCCGCCGGCCGCCGCCGACTACCACGGGGCGGGCACCGGCGACGTCCAGGTCTCGGTGCCCGAGGGCGCCGGGCTCACCCAGATCGCCTCCGCGCTGGTGCGCAACGGCGTGGTGGCCAGCTCGCTGGCCTTCACCCGGGCGGCCAAGGGCAGCGCGGCCGCCGCCGGGCGGATCCAGCCCGGCACCTACACGCTGAAGCAGAAGATGTCGGCGGCCGCCGCGCTGGCCATCCTGGTCGACCCCGCCAACGCCAACGGCCTGACCATCCCCGAGGGCTGGCGCGGCAACCAGATCTACACGGCGATCGACAAGAAGCTGGACCTGCCCGAGGGCACCACGCAGCGGGCCGCCCAGGAGCAGGGCGCCGAGCTGGGGCTGCCGGAGTTCGCCAAGGGCAGCCCGGAGGGGTACCTCTTCCCCGCGACGTACAGCGTGACCGACGGGACCACCGCGGTGGACCTGCTGAAGCAGATGGTGGAGCGAGCCGGCAAGGAGTTCGCCCGGGACGACGCGGAGGTCGTCGCACAGAACCTCGGGCAGAGCCTGTACGGGCTGGTGACCATCGCCAGCATGGTGCAGGGCGAGGCGGACAACACCGAGGACATGGCCAAGGTGGCCCGGGTGATCTACAACCGGCTGGCCAAGAACATGCCGCTGCAACTGGACTCCACGATCAACTACGCGCTCGGGCGCTCGACCCTGAACACCACCGTCACGGAGACCAAGCTGGACTCCCCGTACAACACGTATCTGCACACCGGACTGCCGCCGACGCCGATCGGCAACCCCGGGCGGCAGGCGATCATGGCGGCGGTGGACCCGGCGCAGGGGGACTGGCTCTACTTCGTCACCGTGAAGCCGGGGGACACCCGGTTCACCGACAGTTTCGACGTGCAGCAGCGCAACGTGGCCGAGTTCAACGCCGCCCGGGCCGCGCAGCCGAGCCCGTCGGCGAGCGGTTCGGGCGGTGCCTCCGCGGGGGCGAGCGGCAGTCAGCCGACGGGTGCGCCGACCGCTCCGGGCGGGCAGTGAGGGCACATCGCCCCTGCCGGAGGCCAGGCTGCGGTACGGTAACGTCTCCCTCCAGGCGCTGCAGTAGCACGCCGGTTCGAGAATCAGCCGGGACGCCGTCCCGGACGGCCGGTCCGATCCTCCGGCCGTCTCCGTCGGTGTAAGGGGATCAATGACCGATCTGGGTCGGGGCTACGGCCCCCAGGGCTCCGAGCCGTGGCACCCCGGTGACCCCGGGTACGGCGGCCAGCAGCCGGTCCCCGGGCCGACGGACGACCAGTGGCAGCAGCCCCAGCAGTACGGCGGTCAGGCTTTCGTCGACCAGCAGGGCTACCCGCAGCAGATGCAGCAGGCGGCGCAGCAGCAGGGTTACCCCCAGCAGGGCTACCCGCAGCAGGCGTACCCGGGCGGCCAGCCCCAGCAGCCCCAGCAGTACGGGGGACAGCAGTTCGCGCAGGGGCAGCAGCAGGCCCAGCAGGCCCAGCAGTACGGCGGTCAGGCCTTCGGCGACCAGCAGGGGTACCCGCAGCAGGGGCACGGCGGGGGCCAGGGCTTCCCGGGTGGGCAGGGGTACCAGGACCAGCAGCAGGGCTACCCGCAGCAGGGGTTCCCCGGGCAGCAGCAGAGCGCCCCCGGGTACCAGGGGCAGCAGCAGGGGTACTCGCAGCAGGGCATGCCGCAGCAGGGGATGCCGCAGTCGGGTATGCCGCAGTCGGGTATGAACCAGCAGGGCGCGCCCCAGTCCGAGATGCCGCAGCAGGGCGCGTCCCAGCCCGGGATGCCGCAGCAGCCCGGTCAGCAGCGGGTGCCGGGCGAGCAGGCTCCGGGCGGGCAGGTGCCGGGCGGGCGGGCCTCGCGCCGCCGGCGGCCCGAGCCCGAGCGGCCCGCCGGTCCCGGCCCGGACGGCATCGACTGGGAGGCGGAGGCCGCCGCGCTGGAGGCCGGCGGCCGGCCGGCGGAGGCCGAGCCCGAGCAGGCCGAGGCCGAGTGGGACGAGCACCAGGACGACTACGCCGAGGACGGCGGGGACGACCAGAACGGTTTCCTCGGCGAGGAGGACAACTCCCGCGAGGGCAAGAAGAAGCGCAAGGAGAAGGGCAAGAAGTCCGGCCGCCGCAACGGTGGCGCCTGCCTGCTGGTCGCGCTGGTGATGGTCGGCGGCGTGGCCGGCGCGGGCTGGTGGGGGTACGGCTTCTACCAGGACCACTTCGGGCCGCCCCCGGACTTCACCGGCCAGGGCAGCGGCTCGGTCATGGTGGAGATCAAGAAGGGTGCCGTCGGGGCCGAGATGGGCAAGACGCTCAAGGAGGCCGGCGTGGTCAAGAGCATCGAGGCCTTCACCCAGGCGTGCGGGAAGAACCCGAAGTGCACCACCATCCAGTACGGCACCTACACCATGCCCAAGGAGATGTCGGCCGAGGCCGCCGTCACCAACCTGGTGGAGGCGAACGGCGGTGAGAAGCTGATCGTCCAGGAGGGGCTGACGGCCGCCGCCACCTACGCCAAGATCGACGACAAGCTGCAGCTGGCCAAGGGCACCACGGCCGAGGTGGCCAAGGCGCAGCTGGGCAGCCTCGGTCTGCCCGCGTACGCCAACGGCAACATCGAGGGCTTCCTCTGGCCGGCCCGCTACTCGATCGCCTCGGGGATGAAGCCCGAGGACCTGCTCAAGCAGATGGTGAAGAACGCCGTCGACCGCTACGCGGGGCTGGACGCGGAGGCCGCCAAGATCGGCCTCAAGACCGGCTACGAGGTGGTCATCGAGGCGAGCATCCTCCAGGCCGAGGGCAACAACCCCGACGACTTCGCCAAGATGGCCCGGACGATCCAGAACCGGCTGGCCGACACGGGCAAGATCGACGGCAAGCTCGGCATGGACACCACGCTGCAGTACTCGCTGGGCCGCAAGGTGCTGGACAAGAAGGACATCAACGACGCCTCCAACAAGTACAACACCTACATCAACGCGGGCCTGCCGCCCGGGCCGATCTCCAACCCGGGTGACGCGGCGCTCAAGGCGGTGCTGAACCCGGCGGACGGCAAGTGGCTGTACTTCATCGCGATGGACCCGAAGAACACCCGCTTCTCGGAGACGGACAAGCAGTTCGCGGCCGATGTCGAGGAGTACTGCAAGGCGGCCGGCCAGGGCTTCGACAAGGTGGCCGTCCACTGCACCACCAAGTAGCCCTGACGGGCCAGTAGTTCACGGAGTAACAGCGTTGACCAGCAAGCACCGGGCCGCCGTCCTCGGCTCGCCGATCGCCCACTCGCTCTCGCCGCACCTGCACCGCGCCGCCTTCGCGGCGCTCGGGCTGGACGGCTGGCGCTACGACGCCTTCGAGGTGGACGAGGCCGGGCTGCCCGGCTTCCTCGCCGGACTGGACGCGGAGCGGTGGGCGGGCCTGTCGCTCACCATGCCGCTGAAGCGGGCGGTCATCCCGCTGCTCGACGAGGTGAGCGCGACCGCGCGCTCGGTCGACGCGGTGAACACGGTGGTCTTCACCGCCGACGGGCGGCGCACCGGGGACAACACCGACATCCCGGGCCTCGTCAACGCCCTGCGCGAGCGCGGCATCACCGAAGTGGCGGGGGCGGCGGTGCTGGGTGCCGGGGCCACCGCCTCGTCGGCGCTGGCGGCGCTGGCCCAGATCTGCACCGGCGAGGTGACGGTCTACGTCCGCAGCGCCGAGCGGGCCCGGGAGATGGCCGAGCTGGGTGAGCGCCTGGCGGTGACCGTGCGGACCGCCGACTGGGAGCGGGGCGCGGAGGCGCTCGCGCAGCCGCTCACCGTGTCGACCACGCCCGCGGGGGCGACGGACGCGTTCGCCGCCGGGCTGCCCGCCGCGCCCGGTGCGCTGTTCGACGTGCTCTACCACCCGTGGCCGACGGCGCTGGCCGCCGCCTGCGCCGAGCGCGGCGCCGCCGTGCTGGGCGGCCTGGACCTGCTCGTCCACCAGGCGGTCCTGCAGAACGAGCGGTTCACCGGCCGCGCGCCCGGGCCGCTGGCGGCCATCCGGGCCGCGGGTGAGGCGGCGCTCGCCGGCCGCTGACGCGGTGCGCGCGGGGCGGCGGGCGGTGCCGCCCGGGCATGTCGTGCCGGGGTGGCGTGTCGTGCCGGATCGGCGCGCTGTGTCACGTCGGCGTGTCGTGCCGGAAGGGCGTGTCGTGCCACTCTGGCGCGTCGTGCCGGCTGGACCTGACATGCCCGTCCAGCGTGTCGTGCCAACCCGGCGTGCCGTGCCGCGGCGAGGGGTCCGGCCGTGCTCCCGGCGGGGCCCGGGTGCTCCGCCGGCCACCGCGTCCGAGGGTCGACCGGTTGCTGTCCGTCACCCGGACTCTGCTCCCGGGCATGCCGACGGCATGAAAGGATCCAGGGACAGAGGAAGCACGCCCGGGCGGGTCATGGCAAGTGCCGTGACCGGTCCGCTGATGAAGGAGCTCCGTTGGGTACGTTGCGCTGGCTGACGGCGGGGGAGTCGCACGGTCCGGCACTGGTCGCGACGCTGGAGGGCCTGCCCGCCGGTGTTCCGGTGACCACCGCGGTGGTGGCCGAGGCGCTGGCGCGCCGACGGCTGGGCTACGGCCGTGGCGCCCGGATGAAGTTCGAGCAGGACGAGGTGACCTTCCTCGGCGGCGTGCGGCACGGCGAGACCATGGGCAGTCCGGTGGCCGTGATGGTCGGCAACACCGAGTGGCCGAAGTGGGAGCAGGTCATGTCGGCCGATCCGGTCGACCCGGAGGTGCTGGCGGGGCTGGCCCGCAACGAGGCGCTGACCCGCCCCCGGCCGGGCCATGCGGACCTGGCGGGCATGCAGAAGTACTCGATCGAGGAGGCCCGGCCGATCCTGGAGCGCGCGAGCGCCCGGGAGACGGCGGCCCGGGTCGCGCTGGGCGCGGTCGCGCGCGCCTACCTCAAGGAGACCTGCGGGATCGAGATCGTCAGCCATGTGGTGGAGCTGGCGGGCGCCAAGGCCCCCGCCGGGGTGCTGCCGCTGCCCTCCGACGAGGCGCGCCTCGACGAGGACCCGGTGCGCTGCCTGGACGCCGACGCGTCGAAGGCGATGGTCGCGGAGATCGACCAGGCCCACAAGGACGGCGACACCCTGGGCGGGGTCGTCGAGGTGCTGGCCTACGGCGTGCCGGTCGGCCTCGGCTCGCACGTGCACTGGGATCGCCGGCTGGACGCGCGGCTGGCCGCCGCGCTGATGGGGATCCAGGCGATCAAGGGCGTCGAGGTCGGCGACGGCTTCGAGCTGGCCCGGGTGCCGGGTTCGCAGGCGCACGACGAGATCGTGCCGACCCCGGAGGGCGTCAAGCGGACGTCGGGCCGGTCGGGCGGTACCGAGGGCGGCCTGTCGACGGGTGAGCTGCTCCGGGTGCGGGCGGCGATGAAGCCGATCGCGACCGTGCCGCGCGCGCTGCAGACGCTGGACGTGCGGACGGGCGAGCCGGCCAAGGCCCACCACCAGCGCTCCGACGTGTGCGCGGTGCCCGCGGCGGGGATCGTCGCCGAGGCGATGGTCGCGCTGGTGCTGGCGGACGCGGTGAGCGAGAAGTTCGGTGGCGACCACGTCAGCGAGACCCGCCGCAACGTCCAGGGGTACCTGGACAACCTGATCGTCCGATGAGCGCGCCCCTGGTGGTGCTGGTCGGCCCGCCCGGCAGTGGCAAGTCCACCGTCGGACGGGACCTCGCCGAGCGCCTGGGCGTCGCCTTCCGGGACACCGACGCCGATGTCGAACGGTCGGCCGGCAAGCCGATCCCGGAGATCTTCATCGACGAGGGCGAGCCGCACTTCCGCGAGCTGGAGGCGGCCGCGGTGCGCAGCGCCGCCCGGGACCACGACGGCGTGCTGGCGCTGGGGGGCGGTGCGGTGATGGCCGAGGCCACCAGGGCGCTGCTGCGCGAGCTGCCGGTGGTGTTCCTGGAGGTCCCGCCGGCGGACGCCGTCCGGAGGGTGGGGCTGGACGCGCCGCGGCCGCTGCTCGCGGTCAACCCGCGGGCGCGTTGGCGTGAGTTGATGGAGGCGCGTCGGCCCCTGTACCTGGAGGTGGCCACCGCCGTCGTCGACACCGCGGGCCGCACCCCCGGGCAGGTCGCGGACGCCGTAATGGAAGCACTGGAGCTGAAGACCCCCCATGAGTGACATCGTCAGGATTCACGTCGGCGGCAGCGCGGGCCACGACCCGTACGACGTGCTGATCGGACACCAGCTGCTCGGCGAGTTGGGGCAGCTGATCGGGACCCGCGCCAAGCGGGTCGCGCTGATCCACCCCGAAGGACTGGCCGCCACGGCCGACGCCATCCGCGAGGACCTGCTGGGCGAGGGCTACGAGGCGATCGTCCTCCAGGTGCCCAACGCCGAGGACGCCAAGAGCGCCGAGGTCGCCGCGTACTGCTGGTCGGTGCTCGGCCAGACCGGCTTCACCCGCAGCGACGTGATCGTCGGCCTCGGCGGCGGCACCACCACCGACCTGGCCGGCTTCGTCGCGGCCACCTGGCTGCGTGGGGTGCGCTGGGTCTCCATGCCCACCACGCTGCTCGGCATGGTGGACGCGGCGGTGGGCGGCAAGACCGGCATCAACATCGCCGAGGGCAAGAACATGGTCGGCGCCTTCCACCCGCCGGTGGGCGTGCTGGCGGACCTCGACACCCTGGAGACGGTGCCCCGGCACGACTACGTCTCCGGTCTCGCCGAGGTCATCAAGTGCGGTTTCATCGCCGACCCGGTCATCCTGGACCTCATCGAGGCGGACCCGGAGGGCGCCAGGAGCCCCGCCGGGCCGCACACCGTCGAGCTGATCCGGCGGGCCGTGCAGGTCAAGGCGGACGTGGTCTCCGGGGACCTCAAGGAGTCCGGCCAGCGCGAGATCCTCAACTACGGCCACACCCTCGGCCACGCCATCGAGCGCAACGAGCGCTACAAGTGGCGGCACGGCGCGGCGATCTCGATCGGGATGGTCTTCGCCGCCGAACTCGGCCGCCTGGCCGGCCGGCTGGACGACGAGACGGCCGACCGGCACCGCACCGTGCTGGCCTCGGTCGGCCTGCCGCTGAGCTACCGCGCGGACGCCTGGCCGAAGCTGCTGGACGCCATGAAGATCGACAAGAAGTCGCGCGGCGACCTGCTGCGCTTCATCGTCCTGGACGGCCTCGGCCGGACCTCCATGCTGGAGGGCCCCGACCCGTCCCTGCTGGTCGCCGCCTACGCGGAGGTCTCCTCGTGACCCGGGTGATGGTGCTCAACGGCCCCAACCTCGGCCGGCTGGGCAGCCGCGAGCCGGACGTCTACGGCGCCACCTCCTACGCCGGGCTGGTCGAGCGCTGCACCGTGCTCGGCGAGGAGCTCGGCTTCGAGGTCGAGGTGCACGAGACCAACTCCGAGCAGCAGATGGTGGAGTGGCTGCACGAGGCGGCCGACGGCGGGGTGCCCGTGGTGATCAACCCGGGGGCCTTCACCCACTACTCGTACGCGATGCGCGACGCCGCCGCCCAGCGGACCGCGCCGCTGATCGAGGTGCACATCTCCAACCCGTACGCCCGGGAGACCTTCCGGCACACCTCGGTGATCGCCGCGGTCGCCTCCGGCACCATCGCCGGATTCGGCCTGGGCTCGTACGAGCTGGCACTGCGGGCGCTCGGCGGACAGCTCACCGCACGCTGACACCCGGGGCCGGGGTACCGGATCGGCGCGGCCCCGGCCGGCCCGATCCGGCACCCCGGCCCTCGTCAGCGGCCCGGCGGCGGACTGTGCCCGCCGCGGGACCGCCGTGTAGTGTCCCCGCTGAAAGAAGTCGGGAGGTGACCGTGACGCAGTACGCCGGGGGTGGACAAGTCCCCCCACGTCCCGTCGCTCCGCCGGCCCCGCCGTACTCCGGCAGTGCCACCGTCGCACCGCCCGCCGGTGGCGCGCCGGGCGCGTCCCGGGGAGTGCCGCGGGCGGCGGCCCACGCCGAATCCGTCCGCCACGGCGCGGACCGGTCCGCGCGCGAGACCGCCGGTCGGCCCCCGTACGCCGGTCGCCCGGTCGTGCCGCCGGCCGGCACTCCGGCGGCCCCCGTCGCACCGCCCGCGCCGGCGCGGCCCGTGCCGCCGTCGGCTCCCACCGCCGCGGCGCCCGCGCCGGTTCCGGCCGGCGCCACCGGGCACTTCCTGCTGCCGTCCGGCGCGCCCGTCCAGCTCCCGGTCCACCCCGCGCAGCCGCACCTGCCGTCCGGGCCACTCGCCGTGCTGCTGATCGGACCGGCCGGCGCGGGCAAGACCACCGTCGCCCGGCACTGGGCCGAGCGGCGGCCCACGCCCACCGCCCACATCAGCCTCGACGACGTCCGCGAGTGGGTGCAGTCCGGCTTCGCCAACCCGCAGTCCGGCTGGAACAACGCCTCCGAGGCGCAGTACCGGCTGGCCCGCCGCACCTGCGGCTTCGCCTGCCGCAACTACCTGGCCAACGGCATCTCCTGCATCATCGACGACGCGGTCTTCCCGGACCGCCCGGCGATCGGCCTCGGCGGCTGGAAGCGGCACATCGGCCCGGGGATGATCCCGGTCGTGCTGCTGCCCAGTCTGGACTCCGTGCTGAGCCGCAACGCCCGGCGCAGTGGCAACCGGCGGCTGAGCGACGAGGAGGTGGCCCGGATCCACGGCCGGATGGCCGGCTGGTACAACTCCGGGCTGCCGATCATCGACAACTCCCAGCTGGACGTCGCGGCCACCGCCGCCGAGCTGGACCGGGTGATCCTGGCCCGGCTGATGGGCATCCCGGTCCGCTGAGGCCCGCGCCGCCCGGGGCTGTTCCGGGTGGCTCCGGCGCTGCCCCGGCGCGGATTCGGTACCGCCTTCCGGGAGCCCGCGACGGCCGGCGGCCCGGCCGGGCCTGTCGGTGCGGGCTGC
The DNA here is from genome assembly GCF_040630735.1 of Kitasatospora sp. NPDC005748. Classification (NCBI taxonomy): domain Bacteria; kingdom Bacillati; phylum Actinomycetota; class Actinomycetes; order Kitasatosporales; family Streptomycetaceae; genus Kitasatospora; species Kitasatospora sp. NPDC005748. The sequence goes on along the minus strand of NZ_JBEXYD010000032.1, from coordinate 5,101 downwards.
GATGATGGGGGCATCCTGTCGCACACCCGGGGGAGCTGACGCCCGTGCCGGAAGGCCACATCATCCACCGCCTCGCCGCCGAGAACGCCAGGGCCTTCGGCGGCCGCCCGGTCCGTGCGAGCAGCCCGCAGGGCCGGTTCGCGGACGGCGCGAAGCTGGTCGACGGGCAGGTGCTGACCGGGGCGGAGGCCATCGGCAAGCACCTCTTCCTCGGCTTCGAGGACGACGCCTGGGTGCACGTCCACCTCGGCCTCTACGGTGGGTTCGCCTTCGGCGAGGGCCCCGCGCCGGAGCCGGTCGGCCTGGTCCGGCTGCGCCTGGCGAACGACGACGCCTACGCCGATCTGCGCGGTCCCAACACCTGTGCGCTGATCACCGACGCCGAGAAGGCCGCCGTCGCGGCGCGCCTCGGTCCCGACCCGCTGCGGGCCGACGCCGACCCGGAGCCGGCCTGGCGGCGGATATCCGGCAGCCGGACGACGATCGCGGCACTGCTGATGGACCAGAAGGTGCTGGCCGGCGTGGGCAACGTCTACCGCGCCGAGGTGCTGTTCCGGCACGGCATCGACCCGCACCGGGCCGGGCGCGACCTCGGCCGGGCCGAGTGGGACGCCGTCTGGACCGACCTGGTCGCGCTGATGCGCGAGGGCGTCGGCGTGGGGCGGATCGACACCGTCCGACCCGAGCACACCCCCGAGGCGATGGGCCGTCCGCCGCGGGTGGACGACCACGGCGGCGAGGTCTACGTCTACCGCCGGGCCGGCATGCCCTGCCTGGTCTGCGGCACCGAGGTCCGGACCGAGGCGCACGCCGCGCGCAACCTCTTCTGGTGCCCCACCTGCCAGCGGGCCTGAGGCGGCGCCGGCTGCCCGGTGCCCCGCGGGCGGTCGCGGGGCTGCCGGGGGAGGGGCGCGGTCAGCCGTCCGCCCCGGTACGGGCGACCGCCAGGGCGGCGGCCGCGGCGGCCAGGCAGAGCGGGGTGTAGAAGGCCAGGTTGAGCCGGTAGAAGGCCGAGCCGGTGTCGACGCCGACCCCGGTGGCCCAGAGCAGCCCGGCCAGCCCGCGGGCGAGCAGTCCGGCGGCCACCGCGCGCGGCCCCCAGCGCAGCGCCACCGCCGGCAGCCGGCGGGCCGCGCCGTCCAACAGGCCGCCGCGGGCGAGCACCAGGGCCGAGCCGGAGAACAGCAGCGCCGCGAGCGGCAGGACGACCGGCGGGGTGAACGGCACCTCGGCGTTGAGCACCGCCCGGGAGAGTGACGCCGGGTCGGCGGCCGGCCAGGTGCGGCCGGTGGCCCAGTAGACGTGCAGCAGGGCGTCGGCGGCGAGCAGGCCGGCGACGGCGAGGGCGGCGGTACGGCGACGGTTCACGGTGGTCCTCGGGGGGCTCCGACGGTGGGTCACCCCGCAGGAGCGGCCCGCCCGGCCGGAGGTTCCCGTGACGAGCGTCACAGCGGGAAGTCGGGGGAGGGAGGGAACGTCCGGCCGGTCCGGCGCCTCTGATGCGGGTGTGGATGGTCCCGACACCCGAACCGCCGACCGGCTCGCCGGCCTGGTCCGTGCCGCCCAGCGCGGCGACCAACTGGCCGTCAGCGAGCTGCTGGAGCTGGTCGTGCCCTACGTCCGCCGGCTCTGCGGTCCGATCGCGCTGGACGACGGCCCCGACGCGACGCAGGAGGCGCTGATCGCCGTCTTCCGCAAGCTGGGCCAGCTCCAGGACCCGGCCGCGCTGTTCGGCTGGGTCCGCTCGATCGCCGTGCGGGAGGCCGTCCGGCACGTCCGGCGGGTCGCCCGCTGCGTCCCGGCCGACCTCTCCGAGCTGCCCCGCCCCGGCGACCCGCAGCTGGCCACCGACATCCAGGACGTCCTCGCCCGGCTGACGCCGGAGCACCGCGCCGTGCTGGTGCTGCGCGACCTGGAGGGGCTCGACGAGCGGTCCACCGCAGAACTGCTGGGCGTGGCACCCGGCACCGTGAAGTCCCGGCTCTCCCGGGCCCGGCTCGGCTTTCGAAGGGCGTGGCAGCAGTGACCGCACCGACCCCCTGGCCGACGGCGGCCTTCGACCCGGTCCGCCGGCTGCATGTGATCGCCGCCGTCACCCCCGGCGCCGCCGTCCGGGAGGCGCTGATCGACGCGCCGTTCGAGCGGGTCTGGGCGGCCGCGGCCGACCTGGAGGAGGGGCTCCCGCGCTGGCTGCCGGACATCCGGTCGGTCCGCGTGGCCGGGAGACCGGCGGACGGTCGCACCGAGGCGCTGGTGACCGGCCACACCCGGCTGCGGGCCCGTTTCGACGTCGAGCTGACGCCCGGGTGGTGCCTGATGCGCAGCCGCTTCCTGCTGGGCGGGATGGCGGCTCGCGCCGAGGCCGGAGGCACCCGCTTCGCCTTCCTCGGCGCGTTCCGGCTCCCCGGCGCGGGTCTGCTCGACCGGGCCCTGCGGCCCGCGACGGACCCGCTGGCCCGGCGCTCGCTGGAGCGCTTCGAACGGCTGGTGCGAGAGGGGTGAGGCGGGCCCCGGGCGCGACGGCCCGGGGCGCCGGGTCGGTGTTCCGCGGGCGCAGCCGGTCAGCCGGCCGCGGCGGCCCGGGGTGCGGAGGGCTCGCCGCCGGTGGCGTCGCTCCCGGTGGCGGGCTCGCCGTGCTCGTGGTGGTCCGCGGCGGCGCACTCATCGAGGAGGGGGCGCAGGGCCTCGTCCACGAGCCGGTAGCGCACCACGCGGCCGTCCTTGTCGCCGGTGACCACACCCGCGGTGCGCAGCAGCCGCAGTGCCTGCGAGACGGCCGGGTCGCGCATGCCGGTGGCGACCGCCAGGTCGGTGACGGCGAGCGGCCCGGCCCGGTGCAGGGCGAGCAGCAGGGCGAGCCGCCCCGGGTCGGCGAGCAGCGAGAACCGCTCGGCCCAGGACCGGACGTGCCCGGGGTCGCCGATCGCGGCGATGGCCTCGCAGACCCGGTGCCCGTCGATGGTGCGGTGGCCCGCGCGGTCGGCCGGTACGAGATGCATGCGGACATTGTTGCAGCCCGTGGCTGTGATCCTGGACACCTGCGCAGGTGCGCAGCCTTGCAAGGGTGAGGTGCGGCCCCCTACGGTGTTGCCCGCCGTGGTGTTCGGGAAGACCGGTGACGGACCCTCAGGGTCCGGAGTCCGGAGCGGCCCTCGCCACTGTGATCGGGGGAGTCGTCCGTATCCACGACGCCACTGGGCGCCTCGCGCGCCTGGGAAGGCGGATCCGGAAGCCCCGTCAGCCAGGAGACCGGCCACGGCATCTCACGAACGTCTTTCCACGAGGTGCTGGAGCGTGATCCGAAGATGACCCTGCCCGAAACCGCCGCTGTTCCCGCGGCGTCCTCCGCCCTGCCGAGCTTCCGCTGGCGGCGCGAGGACACCCTCCGCACGGCCGGGTTGATGGGGGTGATCCTGGCCATGCACGTGGTGGCGTTCGGGACGCTGATCTTCCTGGTCGCCCCGGAGAAGTACGAGGTCGGCACCCAGGTCTTCGGGGTGGGCCTGGGCATCACCGCCTACACCCTCGGCATGCGGCACGCCTTCGACGCCGACCACATCGCGGTGATCGACAACACCACCCGCAAGCTCATGGCGGACGGCAAGCGGCCCGTCTCGGTGGGCTTCTGGTTCGCGCTCGGCCACTCCTCGATGGTGGTCCTGATGGCCGCCCTGGTGGCGGGCGGCGCCCAGCTGGCCAGCACGCTGATGGACGACGAGTCCACCACGCACCAGTGGCTCGGTGTGGTCGGCACTTCCGCGTCCGGTGTCTTCCTCTACCTGATCGGCGCGCTCAACCTGGCGGCGCTGTTCGGCATCCTCAAGGTGTTCCGGTCGATGAAGGCCGGTCGGTTCGACGAGGCGGAGCTGGAGGAGCACCTCAACTCGCGCGGTCTGATGGCCCGGGTGCTGAACCGGGCGACCCGCTCGATCACGCGGCCCGGCCAGATGTTCCCGGTCGGCATGGTGCTCGGCCTCGGCTTCGACACCGCGACCGAGGTGACCCTGATGGTGATGGCCGGCTCCGGCGCGGCCGCCGGGCTGCCCTGGTACGCGATCGTCTGCCTGCCGCTGCTGTTCGCGTCCGGGATGAGCCTGTTCGACACGCTGGACGGGACGTTCATGAACTTCGCGTACCAGTGGGCGTTCTCCAACCCGGTGCGCAAGGTGTACTACAACCTGACCATCACCGGGCTGTCGATCGCGGTGGCGTTCATCATCGGCACCATCGAGCTGGTCGCCGTGCTGCACGAGAAGCTGGACCTCACCGACCCGGTCAGCGGCTGGATCGCGGACATCTCGCTGGACAACGTCGGCTACGCGATCGTCGGGCTGTTCGTGGTGGTCTGGGGGGCGGCGATCGCCTACTGGCGCCTCGCCGGCGTGGAACAGCGCTGGAGCCCGAAGCCGGTGGTACCGGCCGGCGGGGTGCCCGCCCAGGGGGCGGCGGCCGACGAGGCCGCCGGGGTCACCAAGTAGTCGGCCCCGACGGCCCGCGGCACCGCGGTGTCACGAGGCGGCGCCCACCCGGTCCGTTCGGGTGGGCGCCGCCTCGCCGTGGCCCGCGGGCCCTGCCGGGCCCACGGGGGAGGTCAGCGCTCCTCGCGGAAGTCGACGTGCCGGCGCGCGACCGGGTCGTACTTGCGCAGCACCAGCCGGTCGGCGTCGGTGCGGCGGTTCTTGCGGGTCACATAGGTGAAGCCGGTCTCGGCCGTGGACCTGAGCTTGACGACGGGGCGCAGTTCGCTGCGGGCCATGGTTCTCCTCCTCCGAGGGGTGGGCGGTCGGGAAACGGCTTCCGCCGAAATGGAAGTCGTTTTCACGGGGTCCAACACGGCCTCCGCCCCGCCCATTCCCCGGCGGGCGGTGGAGGCGCTGGTCGGCCGCGCGACCGCGTACGCGCCGGGGCTCGTCGGGCGGCGCGCGCTCCCGCCGGCAGCTCCGGTCGTCCGGTCCGCCGCCCGCGCCGTCCGTTCGGGTGCGCGGCCGGTCGACCGGCCGCGGGGCCCCGGTGATCGGCTGCGTCGGCGCGCACAGCCTGGTCCGGAAGACGGCAGGCCTGCGTTTCGAGGGCGACGCCTTCCCCGAGCAGTACATGCTGG
>NZ_JBEXYD010000031.1:0-95578 GCF_040630735.1 Kitasatospora sp. NPDC005748 | reverse complement strand
CCGGGGGTATGGATCTAGGGATTGGGCTGTTTTGAAGGTGTTTGCCCCGTTTTTCAAGATCGTTTGGGGGGTGGGAGTGGTCCGGGCCACAGGTTTGGGGGTGTGAGGCCGGGCACATCGTCGACGGTGGGTGACGGGGTGTCGGCGGGGGGTGTGGATCGTGGGGGGTGGGGGTCCGGGGTCGGGTGGCGCGCACCACAGCCCTCACCCGACGTGCCCCGTCCGCTCACCCGTCGTGTCCGCCATAGCCTCTGGGCATGAGCAACGAGAGCGATGCAGAGGCCGTCGGCGGCGCCGAGGAGCCGGGGGCGGCGGTCGCGCCCGCCGGGTTCGAGCTGGGGACCGACGGGCCCAAGGTGATCCTGGCGGGGCTGGACGGCTCGGAGTCCTCGTGGCGGGCGACCGCCTACGCGGCCGGTCTCGCCCGGCGGCAGAACGCGACCCTCGCGGTGGCGTACGTCCAGCCCGTCCTCGGGGCGGCCACCGCGCTCGCGGGCGCGGCCGTCGGGGAGACCACGCAGGAGATCGCCGACGAGCTGCTGGCGGCGCTGCGCGAGGCGGAGCGGCGGCTGAGCGACGTCTGGCGGCTGGACTGGCGCTTCCTGACCCTCCGGGGCGACCCGTTCGCGGGCCTCGCGCGGATGGCGGACGAGCTGCGGGCGGACGCCGTGGTGGTCGGCGGCTCCGAGCAGGCCGGGCACCGGGTGATCGGCTCGGTCGCGGTCCGGCTGGTGAAGGCGGGCCGCTGGCCGGTGACCGTGGTGCCGTAAGGGGGAGGGGCGGGGCCGGCGGACGGCGGAGTCGGACGTGCGGAAGGGCTGCGATCCGGGTGGGACCGGACCGCAGCCCTTCCGGCTGTCGGGAGGTCGCTCAGCCGAGGATGCTGACGCCGTTGCCGCAGATGTTGATCGGGATGCTGATCGGGATCTGGATCTGGTTGCCGGAGAGGACCCCCGGTGAACCGGTGACGACGCCGCTGGCGTAGGCACCGCCGGTGTTGACGCAGGTGGTGCCCGAGGACAACTCGGCGGCGGCGGCGCTGTGCCCGACCCCGTCGCAGTCCCCCGCGAAGGCGGGGCCGGTGGATATGACGGCCAGCGCGGCGGTGAGACCGGCGGCGAGCAGGTACTTCCTGGTGTTGGTCATGCCGGTAGGAATAGCCAGCCGACACGCTGAACCGGACACGATCCGACCGGAGTGCCACCCGATCGGCGCTGCGATCCGACTCGGATGCAGGAACCGGGCCGGCCGGCCGTCACCCGAACGGCGGGCATCGGGCGCGAGCACCGCCGGGCCGCCGGTCCGGTCCGGGGCCGGGGCCGGGCGCTGTCCCGGCCCGCGGTCGGGGCCGTGATGGGACGCCGGTCCCGTGCGTCCGGGACGTCCGCCGTCCGATGCTCGATGCGCGGGGCCGGTACGACGGCCCCGGGGCGTACCGCCCGACGACCCGCTACGGCTCACGCCACGCAAGGGAGACCGCATGTTCGCGCACTGGGGTACCTTCACCAAGAACGACACCCTCGGAGACTGTCTCGGCGTGGCCCAGAGCGCGCTGCAGCGCCAGGGCTTCCAGGTCTGGGACCTCGCCGGCGACGGCGACTACCAGGTGATCGGCGGCAACTCCGCCGTGATCGCCCACATCGTCTGCGTCCCGCAGTCCGGGAACATCTGGATCACGGTCAGCGCCTACTCCACCGACTCGGCGCTCGCCGAGCGGACCCGGAACGACGTCCGCACCTACATCGTCAACTCGGTCCGGATCGACTGAGACCGGCCGGTTCCGGCTGGGCCCCGGCTCGAGCCGGTCCGCGGGGCGGTGCCACCCGCCCGCCCTCGGGCCGGTTCGTACCCGGCGATAGGGTTCGGGACCATGACGGACACCCCGGTCGCACACCCCCGGAAGCCCGCCCGCCCGACGGCCGGGCCGAGACCCCGCCCGGCGGCGGCAGCGACGGCTGCGGCACCGGCGACGGCGACGCTCGTGGCCGGCCCGCCCGACGGCCCGGCCGGCAGTGACCTGCACCTCGAACTGCCCGCCACCGGCGGCCGCCGCGCCGCGCTGATGGCCGCCCTGCGCGAGGCGATCCGCAGCGGCCGGCTCGCCCCCGGCACCCGGCTGCCGCCGTACCGCTCGCTCGCCGCCGACCTCGGCATCGCCCGCAACACCGCCGCCGACGCCTACGCCGAGCTGGCCGCCGAGGGCTGGCTGACCGCCCGTCAGGGCTCCGGCACCACCGTCGCCGACCGGGCCGAGCCGGTCGCCGCGACCCGGGCCCGCCGGACCTCCCCGTCGCGCCGGCCCGCCCACGACCTGATCCAGGGCCGCCCCGACGCCTCCGCCTTCCCCCGCGCCGACTGGCTCGCCGCCGGCCGCCGGGCGCTCACCTCCGCGCCCAACGAGGCCTTCGGCCCGGGTGACCCGCAGGGCCGCCGCGAGCTGCGGGTCGCCCTCGCCGACTACCTGGCCCGGGCCCGGGGCGTGCGCACCGACCCCGAGCGGATCGTGGTCTGCTCCGGCGTCGCCCACGCGCTGCGGCTGCTGTTCGACGGCGCGGGCGCGGTGCTGGGCGGCCCCGCCGCCGGGCCGCTGGCCGTCGAGGCCTACGGGCTGGGCTTCCACCGGGCGCTGCTGGCCAGGGCGGGGGTGACGACGCTGCCGCTGCCGCTGGACGAGGACGGCGCGCGGATCGACGCGCTCGCGGAGCACCCGACGGTGCGCACGGCGCTGCTCACCCCGGCCCACCAGTTCCCGACCGGCGGCCCGCTGCACGCCGCCCGGCGCGCGGCGGTGATCGACTGGGCGCGCGGGAGCGGCGCACTGGTACTGGAGGACGACTACGACGGCGAGTTCCGCTACGACCGCCGCCCGGTCGGCGCGGTGCAGGGGCTCGACCCGGAACGGGTGATCTACCTCGGCAGTGTCAGCAAGAGCCTGTCGCCCGCGCTGCGGCTCGGCTGGATGGTGCTGCCCGAGCAGCTGGTGGACCGGGTGCTGGCCGTCAAGGGCGAGCGGGAGGCCTGGGCGAGCGCGCTCGACCAGCTGACGCTCGCGGAGTTCATCGAGTCGGGCGGCTACGACCGGCACGTGCGGCGGATGCGCCGGCGCTACCGGGACCGCCGGGACCACCTGCTGGCCGAACTGGCCGTGCGGGCGCCGCACATCGAGGTGTCCGGGATCGCGGCCGGCCTGCACGCGGTGCTCCGGCTCGCGCCCGGCACCGAGCGGTCCGTGCTCAAGGCGGCGGCCTACCGGGGACTGGCCCTGGACGGGCTGGCGGACTACCGGCACCCGCTGATCGGGCCGGACGCGATGCCCGTGGCGGACGGTCTGGTGGTCGGCTACGCCACGCCGGCCGACCACGCCTACCAGGCGGCCGTCGCCGCGCTCTGCGACGTCCTGCCCGCCCCGCTCTGACCGCACCCTCCGGCCCGCGCCCTCCGGCCCGCACGCTCCGGCCCCGGGTGGATGGTGCAGGCCGGAGGGTAAGGGGAAGGGCCGTGGCGGGAGGTGTCGTGGCGTAGTCAATGGCCCGTCGCGTCCGCTCCGCTGTCATATGCCGGTACGGGCCCGGGCGGAGGCCGGTGCCACGACCGGCGGTGCCGCCTAGGCTCACTGGTCATGCGCAGAACACATGTGAGCCGTCTCGGAATCGCTGCGATCCTGGCCCTCGTCGTCGGTCTGCTCCTCTCGGCCGCTCCCGCCCAGGCGGACACGCCGCTGCTCACGGTCGGCTCCGACCGGGCGACGGCGACCCCGGGCTCCGCGGTCACCCTGACGTTGACGCTGACCAACCCGCACGACACCCCCGTGCGGTTCGTCTACCAGTCCGTCCAGCCGACCTACCAGACCGGCCAGGTCCCCGGTCTGGCGTACGCCTTCTCGTCCTGCGGCGGGGCGGTCAGCGCGTGCGACACCGGCGGCACCAGCGGCCTGGTCCACCACACCGTGCCCGTCGCGGCGGGGGCCTCCACCACCGTGACGCTGACCTACGACATCGCGGCCGGCTCGGCCTGCGGCGCCGGCACGCGGATCGACTTCTACACGTACCTCTACTACGAGTACCAGTCCGGCGCGGCCTCCGACTCCGGCATCTTCGACATCCCCGGCAACGAGGTCGTCTGCTCCTGACCCCGGCCGGTCCGGCCCGCTCGCGCGGGCACCCGTCCCACAGTCCCCCGTCAGGTGCCGGCCGCCCCCGTACCGGCACCTGACGGGCCTTTCGCGTGCGCTGTCGGACCCTCGTGACAGGCTTGCGCGCATGGCCGAACCGCTGACCGACGCGACCGACCGCGCCGCCGCGAGCGCGCCCGCGGGCCTCCCCGCGCGCATGACCGCAGCCGCGAGCCCGACCGCCGGGGCGGCCGGCCCCCCGGGCCGGTCCGCCGCCCACCAGGGGGAGCCGGGTCCACGCGGGCTGCCCGTCCCGCCCGGTGTCGCCGAGGCGATCCGGGCCCGGGCCGACGAGCGGACGGCTCCGCTGGTCCACGGCCTGATGCGGCCCTCGCTGGCGCTCGCCGCCGGGGGCGACGGTCCGTCGGCCGGGGTGCTCGGCGGGCTGCCCGCCCTGCCGGCCGGCACCGGGTGGCCGGAGTTCGCCGGGCGTCCGATGCAGCTGCTGGCCCAGCTCGACTGCGCCGGCCTGGCGGAGGCCTTCCGCACCACCGGCCGGGGCGGTGACTGGCCGCTGCCGACCGCCGGGCTGCTCCTCTTCTTCCACGACGAGTGGCTCTCCGACTTCACCGGCCGTGGCTGCCGGGTCCTGCACGTGCCCGCGGGCGCACCGCCCGGACCGGCCCCGGCCGACGGCCCGGGCACCCCCGCCGTCCCGGCCGTCGAGGTCCGGGCCGAGTGGCGGCTCTCCGCGCCCTCCTACCAGGACCGCGAGCTGGAGAACGTCTTCCCCGACGACTTCATGATCGCCCTCGACCTCGCCGCCGACTTCCGCGACCACCTCGCCGCCCCCGGTGTGCGGGTGCTCGGCTGGTGCGACACCGACACCGGCCGCCCGGCGGGGCACCGGCCGCTGCTGCAGATCGGGAGCCGCGCCCTCGCGGTGGACTGGGGCGAGTGCGTCAACGTGTCGTTCTGGATCACCGACGAGGACTTGGCGGCGGGCCGCTTCGACCGCGTCCGGCACGGCTTCGAGGTCGCCTGAGCGGGCCCGCCACCGCTGCCCGGGCGGGGCCGCCCGGCCGCCACTAGGCTGCTGGAAGAGGTGGGGGTACCCGCCCGCGACCGCCGGTCCGCCCGGCCGAGCGGTCGGACCCCGATCGCCGAGCCGGTGGGAGGGACGTGGCAGCAGAGGGATCGGCGACATTCGACGCGGCGGCGCCCGACGGCCCGGAGCCCCCGGTCGGCGAGCTGCTGCGCTCGGTCCGGGCCCACCCCTCACTGCTGCCCGAGACCCTCGCCGTCTTCGCCGTCCGCCACCGCGGCCCCCGGGCCGCCCGCCGGGTCGCCGCGCTGCGGGCGGCCCACCCGGAGGCGACGCCGCAGGAGCTGGCCGGACTGGCGGTGACGCACGCCCGGCGGGTGAGTCAGAGCGAGGGCGCCTTCGTCGGCGGGCCGTTCATGGTGCTCATCCCCTTCGCGTTCTGCACCGCGCTGCTGGCCCAGGCCCAGCTGTTCCTCGAACTCGCCGCCCTGGCCGGGAGGGACCCGGCCGCCCGGCCCCGGGCCGCCGAGATCCTGGTGCTCCAGGGCGCCTACCCCGATGTCGCGGCCGCCGGGCGCGCCCTGGACACCGCGCCCCGGCCCTCGGGCGGGCGGCGGCGCGGGCTCTGGTCGCTGCTCCGGCGGATGGCCCGGCTGCTCGGGCTGACCAGTGAGGGGGCCGATCCGCCGCCCTCCCGCTGGCGGACGGCCGGCGGCTGGCTGCTGGTCCTGCTGGTCTTCCTGATCGGGCTGGTCGCGCCGCTGGTCTGGCTGCCCTACATGGGCTTCTCCTACGCCCGGGCGACCGACCGGGTCGGCGGCCGGGCCGTCGACTTCTACTTCGGCGGTGACGTCGCCGGGGCCGCGCTGCGGCGGCGCCGTCGTCGCAGCGACCCGGCGACCGTCGCGGCCACCATCAGGGCGGGGATCTCGCTGGTCCTACCGGTGGGAGCGGTGATCATGCTGCTGCTCGCCGACATCCGGGTCGCGGGCAGCCGGTGGCCGCTGATGTCGATCATCCTGCTCGTGCTGTCCGTCCTGGTCGGCGAGGTCTGGTACCGCCGCCACCGGCGCCACCGGCGGGCCGCGGCGCAGGACGGGTGACGGTTCGCCGCCGGGGCGTCCGACGGGCCGCCACCCGGCGCTTGGCCAGGTGTTCGACGAGCGAACACCTGTGCCATCCGCTCGTGCGCCGCCCGGCGGCCCGCGGGCCCGCACGTCGCTCCGTTCGGGTGGAGGGGATCGTTCCGGTGGGCGGGCGATTCGCATGCACAGCAAGTCCGGGGTCGGTGGGAGGAACGCACGGGATTCCAACCGCCAGGCGCATCAGATTCACCCTATCGGGGGGTGCTTTGGGGCCGTACGGCTTTGGCCGGGCGCGGGTGATCTAGGGTTCCCGGTGGGTCGCCCCGAGTGGGCGGACACCATCGCGCTCTCTCGCCAACACCCCTTCCCGTACGCGTATCTGATGATCCGTCCCCGGACTCCGGGGCGGGTCGGCGTGACCTTGACCAGATGAAGGAGACCCTGCCGATGCCGGTGGACACGAACCCGGAGACGCAGCAGGTACCGCAGCAGTCGAGCCTGACGACGGCCGCTGCCCGCAACCTCGCCACCACCACCAAGTCCGCACCGCAGATGCAGGAGATCACCTCCCGCTGGCTGCTCAAGGTGCTCCCCTGGGTCCAGGCCGCCGGTGGCGCCTACCGGGTGAACCGCCGGCTCACCTACACCGTCGGCGACGGCCGGGTGGAGTTCATCAAGACCGGCTCGGAGGTCCGGGTCATCCCCCGTGAGCTCGGGGAGCTCGCCCTGCTGCGCGGCTTCGACGACGACGGGGTGCTGACGGCCCTCGCCGACCGCTGCGAGCAGCGCGACTTCGGCCCCGGCGAGGTGCTGGCCGAGCGGGGCACCGAGGCGGACCGCATCTACCTGATCGCCCACGGCAAGATCAACCAGATCGGCACCGGCAAGTACGGCGACGAGACGGTGGTCGGCGTGCTCGGCGACGGCGACCGCTTCGGCGAGCACGCCGTGCTCGACCCGGACGCCGTCTGGGAGTTCACCGCCACCACGGTGACCGCCGGCACCGTGCTCTCGCTGCCGAGGCGCGAGTTCCAGGCCATCCGGGACGGCTCGCCCGCGCTCCAGCGGCACCTGGAGGAGTTCCTGGCCCTGCCGCTCCAGCGCCAGAACGAGCGCGGTGAGGCCGAGATCGCCATGTCGGCGGGCCACCACGGCGAGTACGAGCTGCCCGGCGCCTTCGTGGACTACGAGCTGAAGCCGCGCGAGTACGAGCTGAGCGTCGCCCAGACGGTGCTGAAGGTGCACAGCCGGGTCGCCGACCTCTACAACCAGCCGATGAACCAGACCGAGCACCAGCTCCGGCTGACCATCGAGGCGCTGCGCGAGCGCCAGGAGTACGAGCTGGTCAACAACCCGGAGTTCGGCCTGCTCAACAACGCCGACTTCTCGCAGCGGATCCAGACCCACTCGGGCCCGCCCACCCCGGACGACCTCGACGAGCTGCTGAGCCGCCGCCGCGACCCCGACTACCTGCTCGCCCACCCGCGCGCGATCGCGGCGATCGGCCGCGAGCTGAACTCCCGCGGGCTCTACCCCCACCATGTCGACCTCGGCGGGCAGCAGGTGCCGGCCTGGCGCGGGGTACCGATCCTGCCGTGCAGCAAGATCCCGATCACCAAGGAGAACACCAGCTCGATCCTGGTGATCCGGACGGGCGAGGACAACCAGGGCGTCATCGGCCTGCACCAGACCGGCATCCCGGACGAGTACCAGCCGAGCCTCTCGGTGCGCTTCATGGGCATCAGCGAGAAGGCGATCATCTCGTACCTGGTCAGCGCCTACTACTCGGCCGCGATCCTGGTGCCGGACGCGGTCGGCGTCCTGGAGAACGTCGAGATCGCGCACGGTCGCCACTGAACAACGGCCCGATCGGGCGCGGGCGGGCCGTAACCGGCCCGCCGCAAGATCGTTTCACCTGACGTCGGACGGCCCGCCCCTCAAAGGCGGGCCGTCCGATGTCGCCCCTCCCGGCGCCGACCGGGTTCCAGGACGGGGCCGACTCCCGACGAGGACAACTCCCGACGAACGCGGACCTCCTGACGATGCGAGAGATACATGGAGCGCCTGGCGCAGCCCCGGCGGGCACGGCGGATACCGGTGGACGGGCCGTCGTGACCGCAGACCTGATCGTCGTGAGCAAGGGCGCTTCCGGGCGCCGGGCCCGGCTGGCCGGCGCGGCGGCCGGGGTGGCCGCCCTCTGCGCGCTGCTGAGCGGCGCGGCCGGTGCCGCCCGGACCCCCGAGCACCACGGCGGGGGCGACCCGCACGGGCCGGTCGTCGAGACCTGTGTCTCCACCGGCACGGACGTCTCGGTGTCGGTCGGCCGAGGTGGCGTGGGCGTCGATGTCGATGTCGACGTGGAGGTGGGCCTCTCGGTCGACCTCTCCGGAGTGCTGCACCACCCCGGTCCGCACCCGAAGCCCAGTCACCCGCCCTGGCACCACCACCACCCGTGCCCGAGCCCCACCCCGACGCCCAAGCCGAGTCCGACGCCGACACCCACTCCGACGCCGACTCCCACCCCCACCCCGACGCCGATCCACCCGCCGACGCCGGAGCCGAAGCCCACCCCGACGCCGACCCCCGCGCCGGTGCCGCCGCCCGCCCCGACGCCGAGGCCCACCCCGCCGCCCGCGTCGACCAGGCCCGTGCCGAAGCCCACGCCGAAGCCGACCGCGGCACCGGTCGTGCCACCGGCCCCCGCGCCCGAGCCGCCCTCGCCGACCGCCACGCCGAGCCCGGCGGTCGTCGAGGCGAAGCCGCGGCCCGTGGTCAAGCCCGTCCGGGTGCCGCTGGCGGCCCCGCCGGTGCCCGCTCCGGAGCGCCACCACGGCAGCTCGCCGACCCGGACGATGCTGCTCGTCACCGTGCCCGCCGTGCTCGCCGCGGCGGCCCTGCGCCCGCGCGGCCGGTCCGGCCGGGGCGGCTCCGGCCGCTCCTGAGGCGCCCGGCCCCCGAGGCGGCCCGACCCGGCCGGCCGCCTTCGACCGCCCGGTCGTCGGGTGAACGGGTGACGGCCGGGCCCGATACAGAGAACCCGAGCTGAAGAAGGGAGTTCCCATGTCCGAGTGGTTGGCGCTGGCCATCGCCATGTCGGCGGCCTGCGCCGTCGTGGTGGCGGTGGTGCTGCTGAGGCACCGCAGGGTCAGTCAGGAGGAGGACACCGACGAGACGCCCGACGTCATCGAGTACATGACGATGATGATCGGCGTGGTCTACGCGATCGTGCTCGGCCTGGCCATCGCCGGCGTCTGGGAGGCGCGCGGCGCCGCCCAGGACGACGTGGCGCGCGAGGCGCAGTCGCTGCACGAGGTGAGCGAGCGCGCCCAGATCTACCCGGTCGAGTTCCGCGACAAGGTCCGCGCCGATGTGGACGCCTACGTCTCCTACGTGGTCGACACCGAGTGGACGTACATGCGCGAGCACGGCGAGATCTCCGAGCGCGGCACCGAGTTACTCGACAAGCTCCGCACGGACGTCGCCACCCGCACGCCGGCCAGCGATCTGGAGGCCCAGGCCTACCAGCCGATCATGGACCGGATCAGCACCGTCGACGACGCCCGCAGCGCCCGCGGCCAGAACGCCGGGCCGACCATGCCGGGCGTGGTCTGGTTCGGCCTGATCGTCGGAGCCGTGGTGACCGTCGGCATGGTGTTCGCGCTGCAGATCCGGCGCTCGCCGCGGGAGTTGCTGCTGGCAGGGGCGTTCAGCGCGCTGATCGCCTTCCTGCTCTTCCTGATCTGGGACTTCGACGATCCGTTCGGCCGGAGCGTCTCGGTGACCACGCAGACGTTCACCGACCTGTTCCCGACCCTGGGCGGTGGCGACTGAGCGTCACGCGGACCGGCGTTCCTTCGATAATCTGATCCGGCCGTCGGGGGTCGGTCCCGTCGGGCGCATCGAGAGGATCGTCAGTCGTGACCTACCCGCCGCCCCAGCAGGGCGCGCCCTACCCGCCCCGACGCCCCCAGGTCGCCTGGTGGTGGCTGCCCGAGAAGGAGCGCCGCCGGCGCCGCAAGCAGCGCGAGGAGTGGCGGGCGTACCAGCGGCGGAAGGGCAAGAAGAACGACAACGACTGCTCGGACGCCTGCGACTGCTGCGACCTCGGGGACCCGTGCCTGATCGCGCTCGTCCCGGTGATGATGGCCGCGGGCCTGCGGTTCGCCCTCGGTGGCGGCCGCGGACGGCGCGGCGCGGCCGCCGATCCGTCGGCGCCCGCCCCGGCCGGCTTCGCGGCGGGCGTGCTGTACGGGGCGGTGCGGTACTACCGGAGCGAGATCAGCCCCCGGCGACCGGCCTGCTGCCCGTACACGCCCTCCTGTTCGACCTATGCCGTCCAGGCGCTGCACCGGCACGGCGCCGTGCGCGGGGCGCGGCTGACCGCCGGCCGGCTGCTCCGCTGCCGCCCGGGCACGGCGCGCCGCGGCGGGGCGGACCCGGTGCCGGGGCGGTAGGGCCCGTCGCGAGGAGCGGTGACGCAGGGGCCGCGCGGATCACGGTGATCCGCGCGGCCCCTGCCCGGTGGTGCGTCAGCGCAGGCTGCTGTCGATCGCGTTCAGCAGGGTGCCGGAGGCGTCGTCGTTCTCCAGGGAGAAGGCGAACATCCCGGCCAGGCCCTTGCTCTTGGCGTACGCCCCGCGGGCCTGGATGGCCTGCGGGGTGTCACCCGTCCAGAAGTTGGTCCCGTCGTAGACCCAGGAGGTCTCCGTCACCGGGTCCCAGTGGGTGTTCGCCGCGCTGGCGTTGAGCTCCTTCCAGGCGGCCAGGCCGGCCTCGGCGCTCAGCGGCTTGGCCGGGGTCGGACCGGTCGCGCTCTGGTACAGGCCGTAGTTCGAGCCGGCCGGCACGCCCGTCCAGCCGCGCCAGTAGAACGGGATGCCCAGCACCAGCTTGTTGGTCGGGAAGCCGCCCGCGATGCCGTACTCCGGCAGGCCGGTGGTGTACGCGGCGAGGGTGGTGTCCACGTTGTACTTGCGGGTGCCGGGAGTGATCGGCGTGGTCGGGTCGGCCGGGCTGTCGTGCAGCGGGTCCTGGTGGTTGGTCGGGCCCTTGGCGTCCCAGGCGCCGTGCATGTCGTAGGTCATGACGTCGGCGTAGTCCAGGTAGGCGCCGATCTTGTCGGTCTCCAGCTGCGCGATCTTGTCCTGGCCGCTGGGCAGCGCGGCGGTCAGCAGGAACCGCTTGCCCTGGGCGTTGCCGAGGGCGTCCAGCTGGGTGCGGAACTCCTTCAGCAGCAGGGTGAAGTTCTGCTTGTCGGCGGCGGAGTAGTGGTTGCCGGTGTGGCCGCCGGCCGAGCCCGGGTACTCCCAGTCGAGGTCCACGCCGTCGAAGAGTCCGGCCGCCGAGGCCTGGCCGCCCGAGGCGTCACCGGCCACGCCGGTCGGCAGGTTGCCCTTGAGGAACATGTCCACGCAGGAGGAGACGAAGGCCTTGCGGGAGGCGTCCGTCGCGGCCGCGTCCGAGAAGTACTTGGAGTACGTCCAGCCGCCGATCGAGATGGTGAACCGCAGGTTCGGGTACTTGGCCTTCAGCTGGCGCAGCTGGTTGAAGTTGCCCTTGAGCGGCTGCTCCCAGGTGTCGCTGCTGCCGTCGACGCTGGCCGCGCCGTTGTAGTCGGCCTGGTAGTCGGCGTAAGCGTCCCCGGCGCCGTCCCCGGCGTTGGGGTTGGACTCGTTGGCCGAGTCGGAGGCCTTCACGGCCTGGAAGCAGGTGTGCGTGGTCGGGTGGATGTTGGCGAAGGCGTAGGTGATCACGTCCAGCTTGCCCGCCGCGCCGCTGGTGTCCACGTTCTTCGCGTGGTACGCGTTCTCGTAGACGCCCCACTGGTCGAAGTAGGCCGAGCGGAACGGGCTCGCGGCCGGGGCGGGCGCGGTGGTGGTGCCCACCGGCGCGGACTGCGCGGAGGCGTGGCTGCCCGAGTAGCCCTGGACGGTGAACCGGTAGTTGGTGCTCGGCAGGAGCGAGCTGACGGCCACCGAGGTGCCCATCGAGGTCGCGACCAGCTGGCTGCCGGAGTAGACCTTGTAGGCCACCGGGCCGTCGCCGCCGGTCAGCGTGGACGGCTGCCAGCTGAGCACCACGGCGTTGCCGGTGACCTTGCCGACGGTGAGCCCGCCGGGCACGGTGACCTTGCCGTCCCCAGCCGGGCCGGTGCCCGTCGCCGTGGCGGTGGCCGTCGCGGTGGGGCTGGTGGTCGCCGTCGGGCTGTTCGAGGCCGTCGGGCTGGTGCTCGCGGTGGGGCTGTTCGAGGCAGTCGGGCTGGTGCTCGCCGTCGGACTGCTGGTCGCGGTCGGGCTGCTGGTCGCCGTGGGGCTGCTCGTCGCGGTCGGGCTGCCGCTGCTGGTCGGCCCGGCCGGGCCGGTCAGGCTGAGGTCGTCCGCCCGGTAGGTGCCGGTGCCGTACCAGCCGTGCGTGAACACCGTCACCGAGGTGGTGGCGGCGCCGGTGGTGAAGGTGCTGCTCAGCTGCGTCCAGCCGGTCGCGCTGGGCGTCCAGGAGGAGGAGTTGACCCCGGTCCCGGTCGCGCCCAGGTAGACGTAGCTGCCCTGGACCCAGCCCGACAGGGTGTACTGGGTGTTGGGCAGCACGGTCACGGTCTGCTGGCACTGCGCGGTGTCGGAGGCCGATGCGGCCCCGCTGAGCGCGTAGCTCCCGCCGTGCACCGGCGTGGTGACGACGGATCCGTTGACGCAGGTCCAGCCGGCCAGCGAGCCGGTCTCCAGACCGGCGTTGGCGAGCAGGTTGACGGGCGCCGCGGAGGCCGTGTTCAGGGAGAGCGCGAGGGCGGCGGTGCCGGTGGTGAGCGTGGCCGCCAGGGCCAGCGCGGTGGCTCGCCGGCGTGGTGCGGCGGCCCGGCGCTCGGCGGGGCGCGCGGGCGTGACTCGGTCGTGCATGCGGTGTCCTCCGGATGAGTGGGGGTTCCGGCGGTGCGGTGGCCCGGGTGGGCCGAAGGGAGCCGAGCCGAGCGCTGTGGGGGCGCGCGGGCGGGGTGACACATGCTTCGGTACGACGCGTCGACACCGTCGGGCCGGGCCCGTACGCATCAACGACATCACAGATTGGACTGGACCAATATTCGCCGTCAAGGGTGTCCGCCCGCTGGACGGTCGGCGGCCCCCGCGCCGGTACGGTGGCGTACGGAGCAGCCCCGCCGAACGGAGGACGAGCCATGGACAGCCAGGACTGGAACGACCGCTACGCCGCGAGCGAGCTGGTCTGGGGCGCCGAGCCCAACCGCTGGGTGGTCGGCGAGCTGACCGGCCGCACTCCCGGCCGCGCCCTGGACGTCGCGGCCGGCGAGGGGCGCAACAGCATCTGGCTCGCCCGGCAGGGCTGGCGGGTGACCGGCCTCGACTTCTCCGCCGTCGCCCTGGAGCGCGCCGAGCGGCTCACCGCGGACCTGCCCGACGAGGTCGCCGACCGGCTCACCTGGCGCCACGACGACGCCCGCGGCTTCCCGCTCCCGGCCGAGGGCTACGACCTGGTGCTGGTCGCCTACCTCCAGCTCCCCGCCGCCGACCGTCGTACCGCGCTGCGCCGGGCCGCCGCCGCGCTCGCCCCCGGCGCCACCCTGCTGGTGGTCGGCCACGACAGCAGCAATCTCACCGAAGGGGTCGGCGGCCCGCAGGACCCGCGCGTCCTCTTCACCCCGGACGACGTGCTCGCCGACCTCTCCGACGCCGGGCTGCGGACCGTCCGCGCCGAGCGGGTGCTCCGCCCGGTGGCCGCGGAGGCCGGACACCGCGACGGGGCTACCGGCGGGCGCGCTGCCGCGGTCGACGCCCTGGTGCGGCTGGAGCGGCCGCTGCAGCGGCCGTAGCGGGGGGTCCGTCGGCGTCGCCGGGCGCCGCGGGCGGGACCGGCGCCGGAGCCCGCGTGCGGAATTGCGGCCGGGGGCCGGTGGGTCGTCGCGAATCCCTCCGTGTCCGGATGATGTGGTGTTGATCGTAGGAGCGGGGTACGGGGATTCCCAGGACCGACCCTGCGCACCCGGGAATCTCTACAGTGCTGTAGATTCAGGACGCAGGGCGGAGCAACGAGGAGGACGCGATGAGCGTTTCGCTGGCCAAGGGGCAGAAGCTGAGCCTGGAGAAGCCGGGCGGGGGGCAGCTGGGCGTGGTGCGGATGGGCCTCGGCTGGCGGGCCGCCCAGCGGAAGGGGTTCTTCGCCAAGCTGTTGGCCTCGCAGGAGATCGACCTGGACGCCTCGGCGGTGCTGTTCGCCGCCGGCAAGCCGGTGGACGTGGTCTTCTTCCAGCACCTCACCAGCAACGACGGTTCGGTGCGGCACAGCGGGGACAACCTGACCGGCGGCGCCGGCGACGCCACCGACGACGAGTCGATCACGGTGGACCTCACCAGGGTGCCGAGCGAGGTCGACCAGATCCTGTTCACCGTCAACTCCTTCACCGGGCAGACCTTCCAGGAGGTCGAGAACGCCTTCTGCCGGCTGGTCGACGAGCAGACCGGCGCCGAGCTGGCCCGGTACACGCTCACCGGCGGCGGCCCGTACACCGCCCAGATCATGGCCAAGGTGCAGCGCACGGCCGGTGGTTGGCAGATGGCCGCGATCGGCCAGCCGGCCAGCGGGCGGACCTTCCAGGACCTGATGCCGGAGCTGGCCAAGCACCTCTGACGGTGCGCCGCGGGCCCGCCCGCGCCGCGCCGCCCGCGACCGGCCCTCCGGCCGGTCCGTCGACCGGCGGCGCGGGGGCCGTCCGATCTCCCCCCGGACGGGCCCCGCGCCCGCTGTCCCCGTCCCGCGCGGTCGCGCGGACGGCCCTCCGGTCCGCCGCCGTTGCCCGGTCGGGTGCACTTCCCCGATATCCCTGCGGCCCACTCACCGCGTCCGCTAACACTGGCCGCATGGACGATGACGCTGCGCAGCTGCCGGGGCACCTCACCATCCGGGTCGCGCACACCGACGACCCGGTCGCGGCCGTGGCCGGTCTGGAGGCGTGGGCCTCCCGGGAGCGGTATCCGAGCCTGATGATGATGGCGCCCGCCTTCGGCAGTCTGGAGCGCACCCCCGAGGGGACCTGGCGGATCCTCGGCTACCGCGCGACCACCCCGCAGATGGCCCGCGACGACCTCGGCCACCAGTTCCGATGCTGGGCGCAGGCCGAGCGCGGCGCCCGGTTCGCCGCCACCTGGGACATCACCGACGAGGAGCGGGCCGCCTACACGGCGGCGTACCGGCGGATGGAGTGGGAGGCGCTCGACGAGATCACCGTCGCCGGGCGGGAGTACCGGATCTTCCGGGCCGAACAGGTGCTGCGCTCGGGCCCCGAGGGCATCGAACCGCCGCGCCCCACCGACCCGGACCCGGCCGCCGTCGGCCAGGCCTACCGGCTGCCGTCCCGGGTCGACGGCTTCGTCGTCGACCCCGGTGCCGACGTCACCCTGGTCGACGGGATCCTGCGGCTGGACATGATGACGCTGGTGCCGGCCGGCCGGGGCATCCCCGAGAACGTCCGCGCCGACGCCCGGCACGCCTCCAGCCGCTACCCCAAGGTGTTCGTGCTCCCGGTGCACTGCGCCGTCGCCGAGTACGAGGACGGCCACTGGGGCCCGATGACCGGGGCCTACGAGACGCCGCAGGCCGCCCGCGACAGCCTCGCCGCCTACCTGCGCGACTTCGCCCCGCGGCTGCTGCCGGACCTCGGCGAGGACGAGCGCGCCCGGTACGCCGCCGCCGCCGACCGGCTGGACGCCGAGCGCGGACACGAACTCCGGGCGGCCGACCGGCGGTTCCGGCTGGTGCGGGTCGAGCCGGTGCTCCGTCTCGGCCCCGACGGGCCCGAACGGCCGCGGCCCTCCGACTGGGACCCGGACCTCCCGGTCAAGGCCCAGGAGGAGCAGGACCGGGCGGCCGGCCGCTACCCGGACGACGAGGACGACGAGGACTGAACGGCCGCCGGCCCGGTGCGCCCGCTGATCGGGGCGCCCGGGCCGGGGTCACGCGTGCTCCATGCGTGTTCCGTGCGTGCTCGGTTCGTACTCGGCGCGTGGTCAGTGCGCCGAGGGCGAGGGGGAGGCCGACGGGGAGGCGGCGGCCGAGGCCGAGCCACTCGGGGTGGCGGTGGCCGACGGGGTGCCGGTCGGGGTGCCGGTCGGCGTCGGGCAGCCGGGCGCCGGGGGCGTCGCGGTGGCGGTGGCCGACGGGGTGGCCGTCGGGCTCGCGCCGTCGGTGGGCGTCGCCGTCGCCGTGGGGGTGGCACAGGTGGTGGGCGTGGCGGTGGGGGTGGCGGTCGGTGTCCCGGTGGGGGTGGCCGTCGGGGTGGTGCTGGGCGTACCGGTCGGCGAGGTGCTCGGCGTACCGGTCGGGGTGGCACTGGGCGTGGCACTCGGCGTGGCGCTCGGGCTCGGGCCGGCCGAGGGCGAGGCCGACGCGGTGGGCGTGGGCGCCCCCGTCGGCGTCCCGCTCGGGCCACCGGTCGGCGTGCCGGTCGACGGCGCCGGGGATGCCGGGGGCGTGGGCGTCGTGGGGCCGGTCGCCGGTGCGGGCACGGTCGGCGACGGTGACGGCGCGGTCAGCGCGCCGGCCGGGGCGGGCCGGTCCGGTGTCGTGGTCGCCGTCCCGCTGCCGAAGTGCGCCATCCAGTTCTTGACGGTCCGCAGGTACTCGCCCGAGTTGTTGTAGCCGAGGACCGCCCGGTCCAGCTGGGCCGGATTGCCGAGGTCGCGGCCGCCCGCGCAGAGGTAGCGGCCGGCCGACTCGGCGGCGTCGAAGACGTTGTTGGGGTCCGCCTGGCCGTCACCGTTGGCGTCGACCCCCCAGTAGGCCCAGGTGGAGGGGATGAACTGCATCGGTCCGACGGCCCGGTCCCAGAGCCGGTCGCCGTCGTAGCGGCCACCGTCGGTGTCGGAGATCGCGGCGAAGCCGTTGCCGTTGAGCGCCGGGCCGAGGATCGGCCGGTACGTCGTCCCAGCGGCGTCCACCCCGCCCCGGTTGGCCTGGCCGGACTCGACCTCGCCGATCGCGGCCAGCAGCTGCCACGGCAGGTGACAGCCGGGCGAGCGGACGGCCAGCGCGGCCTCGGCCTTGCGGTAGGCGGCGAAGACCGTCGCCGGCAGGGCGGGCCCGGTCCGGAACGGTCCGGCGGACGGGTCGCCCGGCAGGGTCGTGGGCGGCTGCGGCAGCGGGACGGCGCCCCCGCCGTCGACCGGCACGGTCGGCCCGCCGGCGGGCGACGGCAGTTCGGAGCCGGGCAGCGTGGTGCCGGGAGCGGTGGCGACCACGGAGGTGGTCGGGTCGATCACGGGCGGCACCGGCTCTGCGGCCGCGACACCGGAGAGGCCGAGTCCCGTCACCTGAGAGCCGGTCAGGGCCGCGAGCGCGGTGAACGCGGCGGCCGTCCCGGTCACCCGCTTGCCCAGCCGTATCCGGCGCCCCGTCTGTCGTCCGCTGTCGACCCGTGCCTTCATGCCGTGCCCTCCCCGTCACCGTCCGGACCCCGGGGGAACGGACGGGCTGTCACCATCGTGCCTGCCAGTGCATGACAGTTCGTGTTACCGGAATGATTAGTATCACGATGATCTGACCGGACCCGGGTGAGCAGCGGCTGTCCCGGGCCCCACCGTCCGGTGAACGGGCAGGTGGCGAGGGTGCGCCCGGCGGTACCCGGCGGGCCGGGGAGCGGCGCCGGGGCTCAGAACTCGACGAGCTGACCGTCCTCGGCGACGGCCGCGCCCGCCGCCGCCAGGGCCGGTGCGAGGGCGGCGGCGCCGGGGGAGCCCGGGTGGGCCAGCGGGTTGGTGTTGTTGAGGTGGGTGTAGAGGTAGCGCGGGCCGCGGTGGCGGCCCAGGTGGGCCAGCGAGTCCCGGACCGCCAGGTGGCCCATGCCGCGGGAGGAACGCGAGCCGCCGGTGCGCTCGGCGAGTTCGTCGTCGGTGGCGAAGGTGCCGTCGAGGATCACCACGGCCGCACCGGCCACCGCCCGGTCGAGCTCCGGCGTCCAGGCGGCCAGTCCGGGCGCGTACACCGCGCTCGACCGGCTCCCGGCGGCGGTGAAGCGGTAGCCGGTCACCCAGTCCGCCCGGCCGTCCCAGGCCTCGCCGGGCAGGTCGGCGGCGTACCGCGGCCGCTTTCCGCCCAGCGCCAGCGGCTCGGCGCGCAGCCCGCCGGCCAGGTCGAAGGCGGTGCCCGGCGCGACGGACTGCCAGCGGGCCTTGGTGTAGGGCGCGAGCAGCGGGCCGACCGGGAAGGCGCCGTGCAGCGCGGCACGGACCGGTTCGGTGGCGTGCACGCTCAGCCCGGCGGCCTCCCGCAGGGTCAACAGGCCGAGCGTGTGGTCGAGCTCGCCGCTGGTGAGCAGGACGCCGCGCAGCGGGGTGTCCCGGGTGCCGGCGGCCGGCGCCAGCTCCGGGGCGGCCAGCAGCTGGCTCCGCAGGTCGGGCGAGGCGTTGACCAGGTACCAGGCGACGCCGTCCGCGCTGACCGCCAGGCAGTCCTGGCTGCGGGCGGCGCCGGTGCGGCGGGCGGTGGAGCAGCCCTCGCAGCCGCAGTTCCACTGGGGCAGTCCGCCGCCGGCGGCCGTGCCCAGGATCCGGATCTTCAGCGCGTCCTCCGGGGCACGGGGGCCGGGGTGGCCGCCGGGACCGGCCCGGTGACCAGGTGGTGGTCGGGGGAGAGGCGGCAGGCCGGGTCGGTGGCGCCGGCGTCCCCGGTGAACTGGAAGGCCTGGCAGCGGCAGCCGCCGTGGTCGACCTCGCGCAGCGCGCAGCCGCGACAGGGCTCCGGCATCCAGTCGGTGCCCCGGTACCGGTTGAACAGGGGCGAGTCGTGCCAGATCGCGGCGAGCCCGTCGGTCGCCGCGTTCGGCAGCGCCGGACCGGGCAGCTGCGCGGCGGCCAGGCAGGGCAGCACGTCACCGGTGGGCGCGACCACCAGCTGCCGGCGGCCCCAGCCGTCCATGCAGGGCTTCACGGCGCCGCCGTGGTGGTCGGCCGCGACGTGCACGATCTCGATCCGCCCGCCGTGGCGCTCCCGGGCGGCGGCCACGTCCAGCTCGGCCTGGCGGACCTGGGCCTCGCTCGGCGCCAGGTGCGCCCGGTTCTGCCAGGCCCAGCCGTAGAACTGGGTGTGCGCCAGCTCGACCCGGTCGGCGCCGAGCGCCACGGCCAGGTCGGCGAGGGCGCCGAGCCGGGCCAGATTGCCCCGGTGCAGCACGGCGTTGACGGTCAGCGCCAGCCCGGCGCCGGTCAGCAGCGCCGCCGCGGCGAGCTTGCGCTCGTGCGCGGCGAGGCCGGCCACGGCGTCCGCTCGGCGCAGGTCGGCGTCCTGGAGGGAGAGCTGGACGTGGTCCAGGCCCGCCCCGGCGAGCGCGGTGGCACGCGGCTCGTCCAGCGGGAGCCCGCTGGTGACCAGGTTGGTGTAGAGGCCCAGGTCGTGCGCGTGGGCGACGATCCGGGCGAGGTCGCGGCGGAGCAGCGGCTCGCCGCCGGTGAGGTGGACCTGGAGGACGCCGAGCCCGCGGGCCTGGTCGAGCACGCGCAGCCACTGGTCGGTGTCCAGTTCGTCCCGGTAGCGGGCGAGTTCGACCGGGTTGGCGCAGTAGGTGCACTGGAGCGGGCAGCGGTAGGTGAGTTCGGCGATCAGGCCGAACGGCGCCGGCGCCCGGACGGCGGCGCCCGGCAGGCCGGTGGCCGGGTACGGCAGTGCGGGTGCGCCGGAGCCGTCCAGGGTGAGCAGCCGGCGCTCGGCGAGGTCGGCGAGCAGCTCGCGGACCTGCCCGTCGTCCACCCCGTCGTACTCGGCGGCGAGCCCGGCGGTGATCAGGGCGGTGTCGCGCCGGCCGTCGCAGTGGCGCAGTACGGCGGCCGCGGTGTCGTTGAGCAGCAGGACGCCCTCGGGGTAGAGCAGGGCGGCCCGGTCGCGGACCGGGTCGTGCACCAGCCGCACCCCGCGCCGCAGGCCGGGCACCTGGGCGGCGGGGGTGGCCTGGGCGGCCTGGGCGGTCGTCATCGGTCGGCCCCGTAGTCGACGGCGTCCAGCATGGCCCGCAGCACCTCGCACTTGAAGGCCAGGGCGTCGAGGGCGGCCTGCTGCTGGTGGGCGGTGACGCAGTGGTCCAGCACGAGCTCCAGGGTGCGGGCGCTGTCCTTGCGGGCGGTGGGGATGCGGTGCTCGAAGTAGGCGTACCCCGCCGGGTCGATCCAGTCGTAGTGGGTGCGCCAGGCGGTCACCCGCTGGGCCATGTGGTCGGGCGAGAACATCTCGGTGAGGGCCGCCGCGACGCCCTCCGTCCACGCTCTGGTCTGGCAGAAGTGCAGATAGCCGTCGACGGCGAAGCGGACCCCGCGGGTGACGTGCCGTTCGTCGGTGACCTCCGCGCGGTCCAGGCCGACCGCCTCGGCGAGGACCAGCCAGTCGGCGAGGCCGCCCTCGGCGGGTGCGGTGGCGTCCGGTGCGCCCCCGGCCGGTGCGCCGCGCTCGGGCCCGGGTAGGGGCGCGGCCGGTCCGTCCTGGTAGGCGAGCCGCTCGGCCCAGGTCCGGCGGACCTCCGGGAGCGGGCAGTTGGCGATGATCGCGGCGTTCTTGCGGGTCAGGCAGAGCTGGTAGTACCAGCGGTTGGCGACCCAGCGCCGCAACTCCGGTGGCGTGCAGCCACCGGAGTGCAGGCGCAGATGGAACGGGTGGCTGTCCCAGTAGCGCTCCCGTAGGTCGTACAGCCTGGCCGCGAACCGCTCGCGGGTCAGCGGCTGAGCCACTGGGCGGCCCGTCCGGCGTAGGCGGTGACCTCGGCGCCGGTGCGGTGGCACTCGACCGCCGGTGCGGACCAGGCGGGCTTCGGGGCGGCGTCGGCCGGGCGCTCGGGCGGTGCGGCGGCGGGGGTGGGCAGCGGAGCGGCGGTGCGGTTCATCGGGATTCCTCCTCGGGAGAGGGCGGGTGGGAGGAGCGCACGCGCGCGGTGGGCCGCGCGGCCCCGTGGGTCAGGACGCTACGAGCCGCCGGGCCCGGCCGCCGGTCCAACCCGCGCGATGTGCGGACAATCGCGCTCGAACGGGTGACGGGCCGGGGTCGGGGGTTCGACCGGCCACCGGGCGGTCGGGCCGGAGCGCTGTCGGGAGGCGGCGCGGTCGGGAGGGCGCGGTCGGGCCGGAGCGGCATCCGGGGGCGGCGCGCCGGATTGGAACCGTGTCAGGCGGCGGCGCGGCCGAAGGCGACCAGGTGGCCGTCCTTGGTGCCCACGAACACCCGCCCGCCGTCCGTGGCGGGCACGGCGAACCTGCTCACCGTGCCGAGCGCGAAGCTGCGGCGCAGCTTGAGCGCGCCGTTGACCGGCAGCGGGTCGTACACCCGCAGCTCGCCGTTCTGGCCGCCCGGACCGCTGCCGGAGTAGACGGTCCAGACGAGCGCCGAACCGGAGGCCGTCCCGTTGGAGGTGACCACGGGGGAGCCGGACGCGTAGCCGAAGCCCTCGGCGCTGGTGCCCGCGCTGGTCAGCTGGGGGTTCCCGGCGCTGTTCACCGAGTACTTGAGCGCGCGCAGCGAGCCGTAGTTCTCGACCAGGTAGACATAGCCGCCGTCCCCGCCCCAGACCCCCGGGTGACCCCAGACGCCCTTGAACGGGCCGGTCGTGCCGACCGCGCCGTCGGTGCCGTTCGGGCCCTGGCCCATGCCGCCCAGCCGGTCACGGTCCAGCAGGAAGATCCGGCCGTCCTTGCCGACCTGCACCAGCAGGTGCGGGTGGGCGGTCGTGCCGAAGCCGGACGGCAGGGCGGCCGGCCCGCCGGAGCCGAGGTCAACGTCGCCGTGGTCCATGTCCCGGTTGTCGGTCGGGCTGAAGAAGTCCTTCGGGGTGAGGCTGCCGTCGGCGTTCACACCCAGCCGCACGACGGATTCGGCGAAGTGGCCCTGCGGCTTGTCGCCGGGGCCCTTCGGCGGGGAGGAGCCCGTGCCCGCGCCGTTGCCGGTGGCGAGGAGGATCCTCCCGGCGCCGTCCGAGACCAGGCCGCCGCCGCTCATCCAGACGCCCGCGTTCTGCGAGGCCGAGCCGGACTGGGTGGACCAGAGCGTCAGCTTGCGGGTCCCGGTGTGGACGCCCGCGACGTGGCCGACGTACGTCCCGACGCCGCAGTCCGAGGCGAAGCCGAAGTAGACCGCCCCGTCCAGCAGCAGAAGCCCGGCGCGCTGCGCCGAGGTGCCCGGGTTGAACGGGACCCCGGGGCTGTTCACCGGCGAGCCCTGGACGGTGACCGGCCAGTCGCCGCGCTCGGCGCCCGAGGCGACGTCCAGCGCGTGCACCGAGAAGTGGGCGCCCCCCTCGGTGGACTTCGCCACCAGGTAGACCGTGCCGGTCGACTTGTCGTACACGGGCGTCGAGGTGATGCCGGTGCCGGGGGAGAGGCAGGCGGTGGACGACGGGACCGGTGTGCCGAGCGCGCGCTGCCACAGGATCCGGCCGTCGGTCGCGCCGATGCCGTAGACGTGGTTCGTCTCGGTGGCGACCACCACGGTCGAACCGGCGACCAGGGGCTGGGCGAGGACGGCGCCGTCGACGGCGGTGGACCAGCGCCGGCCGAAGTCCGAGCCGGAGACCTGCGCCGGGCCCAGGCCCGGCTCGGCCGCGTCCCAGCCGGTGCGCAGGCTGTTCACCGAGACGGTGGGGTTGTCGGCGTGCGCGGGTATCGGGGTAACCAGCGAACCGGCCAGGGCCGGGGCGAGCAGCGCCAGTCCGCCCAGCAGGGCGGTGACGGCGTGTGACACCGGCGTTCGGCCCCCCGGAGGGGTGTCGCGCGGGCGGCCCGGGGGCGTGGAGGGGTGGAGTCGGCTCATGCGGTCCGCCTTGGCTTTCGGGGGAGTACCGAGTACGGCACGGTGGCGTCATTCTGTGAACGCCCGTGCCGTACCCGCATCCGCCCGCAGGCCCCCGCCCGGCGCCGTTCACGCCCCGGAGGGAACCGGCTGCGCCGCCCGGCGTCCCCCCGGCGGCCGGTTCGGGGGCCGCCGGGCGGCATCTGCCGGTTCGTGGGCCGCCGGTTCGCCGTGGGCTCAGCCGCCGAGCGACTTGGCCAGCACCATCGCCAGCCCGCTCTCGGCGAGGGCCTCCGCCGGGGCGTTGACGCCGTCGCCCGGGCCGCGGTCCTTCACCACCTCGACGGCGTAGACGCGTCCGCCGGCCACGAAGAGGGCCCTCGGGTGGGTGCCGTCCTTACGCTGGGTCAGTACCGCCTCCTGGCCGACCCCCGGCAGGGTGGTGACCTGGAGCTGGCCGTCCGCCTTGGCCGAGGCCAGGGCGGTCGGGGTGGTCTCGCGGATCGAGGCGTAGGAGTCGGGCGAGCCCCAGGTGCAGCCCCAGACCGGGCTGCCGTCGCTCGCCGGGTCGGGGTGGGTGCCGCGGAACGGGCCCGAGGTGCCCACCGCCGCGACGACCTGGGGGGACTGCAGCAGCGTGCAGGCGTCCGCCGGCCGCCCGGCGGGCGCGGCGGTGGGTGCTCCGGTGCTCGCGGGGGCGGGCGCGGAGGCGCTGGATCCGGGTGTCGTCGCCGCCGTGGGCGCGGCCGCGCCGGGTGTGGTGGGCGGGGGCGCGGCCGTCGCCCCGCCGGAGGACGAGCAGCCGGCCACGGCGACGCCCGCGAGGGCCAACGCAGGCAGCCAGAGCTGCCGACGCCCGTACCGGACCGCTGATTTGAGCTGCATGGGACCCCCTCGTCCGGCGTCCGCCGGTGCGGCGGACTGTGGTGCTCCAGGGATCCTAGTGGCCGGGCCGGTCCGGTATTTCCCGTTCCGGAAACGGGAGTTGCGCAGCTGCGTCACGAGCCCGACCCGGCGCGTCCGGCGGTCGGACCGGCGGTCCGGGGTGCGGGGGTGGTACGCGCACGTGCGGCCGGGCTCCCGGCGGCGCCCGGGACGGGAGGGTCTGACCAGGACCGATGCGACGCAAGTCCTTTACCAGTACCGGGCGGTCGGTGTCGAGCTCTCCTTCCTCAGCTCCCCGGACGGGTGATGTTCTGGTGAAAGTGGTCATGCCAGGAATGGCGGCCCGGCATCCTTGGGCCGGTGACCAGGCGGATCCCGCAATCGGCGGATCCCGAGACCAGGCGGATGGAGGCCCAGACGGTGAGCACGAACCTGCCGGAGACCGTGGCGGAGGGGCCGGTCCTCCCGGCGCCGCCCCGGGTCGTGGACGACCTGGCCCGTGACCTGACCCATGCCGCCGCCGCCGTCCGGGCGGTCTCGCGGGCGGGGCGCAGCGGCGGCGACGTCGCCGTCGCGGCGTACACCGCCGTGGTGTGCACCGGCCGTTCGGCGGCCCGGGCACTGGAGGAGGCGGCCGCGTGGTGCCGCCAGGCACCCGAGGCGGAGGTGCACTCGCTGGCCTGGGCCCGGGTGCCCGGGCACCGCGACGACGTCTACGAGTACCGCGTCACGCTGGCCGTGAGCTTCCCCGACCACGAGACCGGCGAGCACAGCGGCGACACCCACCACGCCCCGCGCTGAGCCGGATTATGATCGCTCCCATGGATGATGGGGGCACGAACGAGATACGGGCGACCACGGCCGGGGAGACCGAACTCTCCACCGGGGCGGCGGTGGTGGTGACCGTCCTGGCGGCGCTGGGGGCGGTGGCGGTCCTGCTGGCCGTCCTCCACTGGCTGGGTTGGACCGCCCCCGGGATCGGCTGGCTGCTTGCCAAGGGCGCCGTCAAACTCTGCGCCGGCGGCGCGGTCGGCCTGATCGGTGCCCTCGCCTGGCTCCGCCAACGGCACGCCTCACGCGGGTAGTTCCGCCGTCGTCCGCACGCGACGCCCGGGACGAGGGCCGGCACCCGCTGGTCGCCGGCCCTCGTGCCGTCACGCCGGGGGCGGGACGGGGACCGGGGCCACGGCAGCTGGATGGCGTTCAGTCCCAGCCGGCGTTGGCGGGGACGGTGTAGGGGCCTGCCTGGAAGGCGGTGATGTGGCCGGTGGTGTCGGCGAGGCCGGTGTAGAG
Source organism: Kitasatospora sp. NPDC005748 (assembly GCF_040630735.1). Classification (NCBI taxonomy): domain Bacteria; kingdom Bacillati; phylum Actinomycetota; class Actinomycetes; order Kitasatosporales; family Streptomycetaceae; genus Kitasatospora; species Kitasatospora sp. NPDC005748. The sequence continues at coordinate 70,401 of NZ_JBEXYD010000031.1, read as the reverse complement.
GACGATGGCGCCGTCGGTGCGGTGGTAGAGCGGGCCGAGGTTGCACCGTTCTCGCGCCGGCGGTGGTCAGGGGACCAGGACGAGCCGGCCGCGCAGGCCGCCGCCGGCCAGTCGGCGGTGGGCGTCGGCGGCCCGGGCCAGCGGGTGGGTGGCGGCGACCCGGAGGGTGAGCCGGCCCGCGGCGGCGAGGGCGGACAGCTCGGCGAGCGCCGGGCCGTCGGCGGCGATCCAGACGGTGGCGACCCGGATGCCGCGCAGGCCCTGGGGCGCGCCCCCGGACACGGTGACGAAGCTGCCCCGGTTGCGGACGGCGCCGAGTGCGACCACCCCGAGCAGGGCGGCGTCCAGGGCGCCGTCCACCCCGCCCGGGACGAGCGCCCGGACGGCGGCGGCCGGATCGGCGGTACCGCGCGGCACGAACCACTCGGCCCCCAGACCCCGGACCAGCGCCTCGTCCGCCGCACCGGCCAGGGCCACGACCCGCAGGCCGCGCAGGGCGGCGAGTTCGACGGCGAAGCCGCCCACCGCGCCGGCCGCGCCGGTCACCAGCAGCGAGGCGCCGGCCGGGAGGCCGAGCAGGTCCAGTGCCTGGGCGGCGGTCAGTCCGTTCAACGGCAGCGTCGCCGCCTCGACGGCCGGCACCCCCGCCGGGGCCGGGGCGAGCGCCGAGGCGTCCAGCACCACGTACTCGGCGTAGGTGCCGAGCGGGACGTCCAGGCGGTCGCGCAGACCGATCACCGGGTCGCCCGGGCCGAAGCCGGACACTCCCGGGCCCACCCGGTCGACCGTGCCCGCCACGTCCCAGCCCAGCCCGGTCACCTCGCGCGGTGCCATCAGCCCCGCCGCCACCAGGGCCCCGGAGCGGGTCACGGCGTCCACCGGATTGACCCCGGCGGCGGACACCCGGACCCGCACCTGGCCAGGGCCGGCCTCGGGGACGGGCACCTCGACCAGCTCCAGGGCTTCCGGACCGGCATGGCTGCGGACGACGACGGCGCGCACGGGGCACTCCTCGGGGAGGGGACGGCGGGACCCGGCGGTCCCGGGGCGATCGGACTTGCCAACGGCACCCACGCTAGGGAGAGTTGCCCTCCGGTCGGAAGCACGCACCGCGAAGTGCGTACCGTACGGGGAGGGAAGCCCATGGCCACCATGACCGCCGCCCAGCGCCGCTCGGCCGAGCGCGCGAGCTTCGACGCCTACCTCGCGCAGTGCCCGGCGCGGCAACTGCTCGACCGGATCGGCGACAAGTGGGTCAGCCTCCTCGTCAACGCGCTGGCCGACGGCCCGCAGCGGTACAGCGAGCTGCGCCGCCGACTGGCCGGGGTCAGCGAGAAGATGCTCACCCAGACCCTGCGCGCCCTGGAGCGGGACGGCCTGCTCACCCGCACCGTCACGCCCTCGGTGCCCGCCCGGGTCGACTACGCGCTGACGCCGCTGGGGGCCGGACTGCTGCCGGTGGTACGGGCGATCAAGGCCTGGGCGGAGGAGAACATGCCCGAGGTGCTCGCCGCCCGGGACGCCTACGACACCCGGCCGGACGTACGCGGCGCGGGGGGCTGAGGGCCCGGCCGGCCCGAGGGCGTGCGGAGCGCCTCGTCGAGGCGGACCGCGAGAGTGTCCCAGGGGCGGCAGTCGACCACCGGGAGGCCGTACCGGTCCGCCTGCTCGGCGAGCCAGTGCGAGTACCGGGCGCCGACCTCGGCCCGCCGCACCTGCGGGCCGCACCCGGGCTCGCGGGCGGCGTAGTTGGCGGTGATCCGGGCCGCGTCCGGCTCGTGCAGGAACACCGCCCGGACACGGCGCCCGGCCGCCCGGCCCGCCTCGACGGCCCGGGCGGCGGCGGCCGGGGTGAGGTAGTCGCCCTCGACGACGGCGGGCACGTCCACCGTCAGGCGGTTGCGGACGACACCGAGGACGGCGGGCTCCAGCGCCCCGGCGGTCGCGATCTGCAGCTGCAACTCCTGCTCCGCTGTGCGGGGTTCGGCAGGGTCAGGGCTGTCGAAGTGGTGCAGCCCCGGGTGCTGGTCGGCTGTGGTGATCTCCTGGACGGCGCTGACCACGTCGTCGAACTCCACCACGAACGCGCCCGTCTCCCGGGCCAGTCGCGCGGCTGCCCGGCTCTTCCCGATGCCCGAGGCTCCGCCGATCAGCACGATGTCCCACCACAAGGTCGTCATGCGGCGGACCGTATCGCGGGCCGTGGGACGGGATCACCCGCATTCCACCGGGCCGGTGCGGCGACGGGCCGGCCCGTCCGCATCGCGGCGGTGCCCGGCGGGCTCGGGCGGCGTCCACTAGCGTGGGGTGGATGACAGGCAGTGAGCACACCGTGCTGATCGTCCTGCGGGGCAACAGCGGATCCGGCAAGTCGAGCATCGCGGCCGAGCTGCGGGCCCGGTGCGGGCGGGGGAAGCTCGCGCTGGTCGGCCAGGACAACCTGCGCCGGACCGTGCTGCAGGAGCGGGACACGGACGGTTGCGCCTCGATCGGCCTGATCGACACCGTCGCCCGCTACGCCCTCGACCACGGCTTCCACGTCGTCGTCGAAGGCATCCTGACCGCTGCGCGGTACGGCCCGATGCTCGGGCGGCTGGCCGCGGACCACCGCGGCCGCACCCTGCTGTACTACCTCGACGTCGACCTGGCGGAGACTCTGCGCCGGCACTCGCTGCGGCCGCAGGCCGCCGAGTTCGGCTCCGAGGAGATGACCGGCTGGTACGTCGGGGGCGATCTGCTGCCCGGTGGTGCGGAGCAGGTCGTCGGCGAGGACAACACCCTGGAGCAGACCGTGGCGCGGATCCTGGCGGACGCCGGTCTGACGCCGCCGGCGTCCGGAGCCGGCGAGCCCTGAGCTGCCGACTCCTCAGCTGCCGAGCCCTGGGCCGTCGGAGTTCTGGACCGTCGGAGTTCTGGCCCGTCGGGGCTTCCCGGGGAGGGCGGGCGGATCCTCGTCACGCCTCGGTGGACTTCGGGGGGTGGTCCAGGCGGTACTGCCAGCTGGTCAGCAGGCCCTCCAGGGCGGTGGCCTCCTGGGGAGTGAGCAGCTCCAGCAGGCGGTGCTCGTTGCGCATGTGGGCGGTGAACGCCTCGTCGATCAGTCGCCGGCCGGCCGGGGTGAGTGCGACGACGCGCCCGCGCCCGTCCTCGTCGCTGCGACGGCGGGTGACCAGCCCGGCCCGCTCCAGGCGGTCGATCCGCTTCGTCATGGCGCCGGTGGTGACCATCGTGTGGGCGGCGAGTTCGCCGGGGGCCCGTTCGAAGGGGGGGCCGGCTCGGCGCAGCGCGGCGAGCACGTCGAACTCGCCCTCGCCGAGGCCGTAGCGGGCGTACACCAGGCCGAGCTCGTCGGTGAGGCGGGCGGCGAGGCGGTGCAGCCGGCCGATCACCGCCTGCGGCGAGACATCGAGGTCGGGCCGCTCCCGCCGCCATTCGGCCTGGATGGCGGCCACGTGGTCCGGGGCTCCGGGTGGCGGTCCGAGCGGGTCGCGCTGCTGTTCCATGGCGCCATCCTAGCCGGATAGCTTCCTGGGAAGTTATATTGCTTCCATGGAAGCGAATATTCGGTGGATCCTGGTGACCGCCGTCGCGCCGGTCGCCTGGGGTGCCAACTACTACGTCACCCGCGAATTCCTCCCGGCGGACCGCCCGCTCTGGGGTGCCGCCCTGCGGGCCCTGCCGGCCGGCCTGATCCTGCTCGCCCTCGCCCGGCGGCTGCCGCGCGGGGCCTGGTGGTGGCGCTCGGCGGTGCTCGGACTGCTCAACACAGGGGTCTTCTTCGTCCTGCTCTACGTCGCCTCGCAACTGCTCGCCACCAGCGTCGCCTCGACCGTCATGGCGGCCTCCCCGCTGGCGATGATGCTGATCGCCTGGGCCCTGGTGGCCGAGCGGCCGGCCCGCGCGCACCTGGTCGGCGCGCTGGTGGGGCTGGGTGGGGTCGGGCTGATGGTGCTCGGCCGGGCGGGTGCGGTGAGCCCGGCCGGGTTGGCCGCCTCGATGGCCGCCATGCTGGTCTCCTCCTTCGGTTACGTCCTCGCCGGCCGCTGGCGCGACGGTGCGGACGTCCTGGCCTCGACCTCCTGGCAGTTGATCGCGGGCGGGCTCGTCCTGCTCCCGGCGGCCGCGGTTGCCGAGGGGGTGCCGCCGGTGCCCGCCCTGGCGGAGCTGCTGGCGTTCGGGTACGTCGCCGTGGTGGCCACGGCGCTGGCGTTCGTCGCGTGGTTCGCCGGTCTGCGGCACCTGCCGGCCGGGACGGTCGGCCTGGTCGGCCTGCTCAACCCGATCACCGGTGTCCTGCTCGGTACAGCGGTGGCAGGAGAGGAGCTGGGGCCGGTCCAGGCGGGCGGGTTGCTGCTGGTGCTGGTGGGAGTGCTGCTCGGGCGGCCGCGTGCGGCGGGGCGGCGTGCGGAACGCCCGCGGCCGGGGGCGCCGGTGGAGGGGGTCGAGACGGTCGAGACGGTCGAGGGTGGGGCCTGCCGGGGTGCGGGGCGCGGGGCGGGCGGGGCGTTCCGGGCCCGGCGACGTGGGTGAGCCGGTTCAGCTGGTTCACCCCGGCGGCCGGGTCCGGCAGACCCGTTCTGACCTGCGCGTCCTGCCCCGGCCGGGGTGGTCCGGCGGGCTACCGTGGCCGGGCGGCCGCACCCGGGTCGCGGCGGGTGCGACGGACGGAGGGACATGCAGTTCGACGAGCAGGGGGACCTCGACACCTCGCAGGTGGACGACCGGCGCGGCCGCCCGGGAGGCCGGGTCGCCATCGGCGGTGGCGCGGCGGGCCTGCTGATCGCGCTGGTCGCGGTGCTCTTCGGGGTCGACCCGAGTCTGCTCGGTCTCTCCGAGGGAGGCGGTCCCGGTGCGGACGCGCGCCCCAGTACCGCCGGCGAGGTGCAGCAGGTCTGCCGGAGCGGCGCGGACGCGAACCGCCGTCAGGACTGCCGGATCGTCGCCGTCACCAACAGCCTCCAGGAGTACTGGCGGGGCGAACTGCCCCGGCACGGCACGCCCTACCGCCCCGCCGAGACGGTCCTGTTCACCGACCGCGTCTCCACCGCCTGTGGCGCGGCGACGTCCGCCGTCGGCCCGTTCTACTGTCCGGGCGATCGTCAGGCCTACTTCGACCTCGGCTTCTTCGACGAGCTCTCCACCCGCTTCGGCGCCCGCGGCGGCCCCTTCGCCGAGGCGTACGTGGTGGCCCACGAGTACGGGCACCACATCCAGAACCTCACCGGCACGACCCAGCGGGTCGGCGGGGACCGGCAGGGCCAGAACAGCGCCTCGGTGAAGCTCGAACTCCAGGCGGACTGCTACGCGGGGGTCTGGGCGCACCACGCCACCACCACCCCGCAGGCCTCCACCGGCCGGCCGCTGATCAGCACCCTCACCGACCAGGACATCGCCCAGGGTCTGGACGCCGCGGCCGCCGTCGGCGACGACCGGATCCAGAAGCGGGCGACCGGCCGGATCGACCCGGAGGTCTGGACGCACGGCTCCTCGGCGCAGCGCCAGGCCTGGTTCACCGCCGGCTACCGCACGGGCTCGATGAGCGACTGCGACACCTTCGCGACCCCGCGCTGACCCTGTTCGGACTTCACGCCGGCCGGTACCGGTATCGGCCACCCGGCTGCTCCCGGGGCTGCTCGTGGGTGTCGTTCCGCGCGCCCCGCCGCCCGCCACACCCTGTCATCCGTCAGGGACCGTTGCCGCCGCACCGCTCCTACGCTGCTGATCAGTGGCCGGATCACTCACCGCCGGCCCCCGCGACCCCAGAGGGAGAACCACATGCGCAGGATCCTGCACGCCGCCGCCGCGCTCGCCCTGGCGACCGCCGCCGTCACCACCCTGGGTGCCACCGGCGCCCAGGCCGCCGGCAGCTGGGACGGCTGCCCGTCCGGAGCGGTCTGCATCTACGGCGAGGGCGCCCCCACCTCCACCCCGCCGACCGATGTCCTCTACAGCTACGGAGCCCACAACCTGAGCAACAAGACGGGCTGGCACTGGGTCCTCAACAACCAGACCGGTGGCGCCCACGCCCGCCTGTGCCTCGGTTACAACGGCACCAACTGCAACTACGACATGGCCGCCCAGAACGGCGTCTGGGCCGACCTGGGCCCGGTCAACTCCATCACCCTCGACCGCCCCTGAGCTCCGCCGGCTCCGATCCGCCGAGGATGCGGGGGTGGCCGCCGGGCCCCGGCCACCACCGCACTCCGGGCAGGCCGGCCACCACCCGTCCGCCCCGACCGCACCCGGCGCCGGGGGGCGCCTGGGTGCCGGTCAACCCGACTGCGGGGAGGGGCAGCTGAGATCACGGGCGGGGACGCGGCCGTCGAGCAGGTAGGACTCGACGACCTCGCGGACACAGGCGTTGGACCCCGGGTACTGGCCGTGGTCGCCGCTGCCGGTCACCGTCACCAGCCGGGAGCCGCGCAAGGCCCGGTGGGCCGAGCGGGCCGCCTCGTCGTAGGTGGCCGGGTCGTGCACCGAGTTGAGCATCAGCGTGGGCGGCAGGCCCGCCCCCGTCACCCGCACCCGGGGTGCGGTCGGCGCCGGCCAGGTGGCGCAGACGGCGGCGAAGGCCAGCGTCCGGGCGCCCGCCAGTGGCCAACGGGCGGTGAGTTCGCGGCCCCGCGCGACCCAGGTGTCCAGATCACCCGTCCAGGGCGTGTCGTTGCAGGTCACGGCGAAGTACTCGGCGAGGAACCCGGGGCTCAGGTACTGGCCGAAGACCTGCCGCGCCGTCTCCCGGGCGGCCGGGCTCGCGCCCGGCAAGTCGTCCAGTGCGGTCAGGGCGGTGGCCAGCGCGGGGAATCCGTCGCTCGCCCGGTAGACGGCCTGGACGGTGCCGTTGTCCAGCTGGTTGGGGCCGACCGTCAGGGCGCCGTCGACGAGCGGGCCGTCGTGCAGGGCCGCGCGCCGCCGCTCCCAGTGGGCCCCGGCCTCGGCGACGGTGGCGCCGTAGTGGTACGTGTCGTCCCGGGCCGCCAACCAGGGCAGGAAGTCCTCCTCGAAGCGGCGCTGGAAGCTCATCGGCTGCCCCAGCTGGAACCGCTCCCAGCTGCCGTCGAAGCCGACGTTGCTGTCCAGCACCATCCGCTCCACCCGCCGCGGGAAGAGCGTCGCGTAGTACGCGCCGATCATGGTCGCGTAGGACGGGCCGTAGTAGGTGATCCGCCGCTCGCCGAGCAGGGCGCGGAAGAGGTCGAGGTCGCGGACGGTCTGCTCGGTGGTCAGGAACGGCAGCAGACCGCCGCTGCGCCGCGCGCAGTCGGCGCCGAGGCGACGGGAGTTGTCGATCACGCGGGCGCGGGCGGCCGGGTCGTCGTCGCGGAAGTCCCCGGCGAAGAAGTCCTGGAACTCCTCCGGTGTCTGGCAGACGGGCCGGGTGCTCCGGCCCACCCCGCGCTGGTCGAAGCCCACCACGTCGTACGCGGCTCCGACGGCCGGCGCCGCGCGCACGAAGCTGCCCGGCCGCAGCAGCCCCGCCCCGCCGGGGCCCCCGGCGGCCATCAGCAGGGTGCCGCGCCGCTTCGCCGGGTCGTCCGCCCGGTGCCGGGACACCGAGACGGAGAGGTCCGGACCGCGCTTCGGGTGGTGCCAGTCGCGCGGGACGGCCATCGTGGCGCACTCCAGCTCGGGCGCCTCCGCACAGGGCTGCCAGGCGAGTCGCTGCTGGGTGTAGCGGGAGGGGACGGGCGGTACCGGGGCGCCGGTGGCCGCGGCGGCGCCGGTGACGGGCAGGGACAGGGCGGCGAGGAGCGCGGCCACCGCGGTGGCGAGCGCCCCCCGGCGCCGACGGGTGCTGGGTACGGATTCGTTCACGTCTTGATCCTCGGGGCCTGGAGCGGGTGTGGTCGATCCGGCACGCACCACTTTTCGGGGTGGTGCGGACGACACCCGCCGAACGGCGGGGGCGCCGAGGGTGCAGGGCTCCTCCGGGTGGCCCGGGCAGCACTGTTGACGGGCCGTCGGCCGGGCGAACGGCGGGCGCGCGAGGGGGACGGCCCGGTCGTGTGTCGGGGTCGCGCCGCCCGGAGGAGCGATTGTCGGTGCAGGTCGTTAGGCTGCCGTCCGCAGTGATCGGAACGGAACCAGTACGGGCACGGGGCAGGCGGTAGCGGTATGACGACGACGGACGACGGGGTGGGCGGGGCCCGCGAGGCGCTGGCCGCGCTGCGCGCGCTGACGCAGGAACCGTCCGGTGGGATCGAGCTGCTGGGCGGCTTCACGGACGAACAGATGGACGCCTGGCCGGTCTTCGTGCCGGCGGCCTGCCGCGCGGTGCTGCGCGAGGTCGGCGGGGTCGAGAGCGAGGAGTGGGGCACCTACGCCTTCGGTCCGGTCGGCGGGGAGGCACCGGGCGAGGGCTACCTGGTCGTCGGTGAGACCGGCTACGAGGGCGGGCAGCTGGTGGTCGGCGTCGGGGCGGCGGCGCGTGCCGACTGGGGCCCGGTGCTGCGCCTCGAACCCTGGGGGGACGAGGAGAGCGTCGTCGAGGCGCCCGGATTCGTCGGCTGGCTGCCGGAGTTGGCCGGCCGGCTGGCCGAGGGCGAGGACGCCTGGCAGCAGCCGGCCGGTGCCTCGACGGTGCTCGCCGTGCCCTCGCTGCGGGCGGCGGCCGCCGATCCCGGGCTCGCCCGGCTGGCCGGCCCCGGCGACAGTCTGACCGACGTCGTCGACCTGCGGGAACTGCCCGGCTACCCGTGCACGCTCGGCTGGGAGCCGTACTACTCGACCGCGCACGCCACCGCGGACACCAGCGGCAGCGAGGTCTCGTTCACCCTGGTCGGCGACGGGCGGGCGCTGCTGGTCCGGAGCCTGGTCAGTGGGGACTTCCTGGGCCGCCCGGTCGAGCGGCCCGCCGTCCCCGCCGACGCTCCCGAGCGGGCGGTGGCCGAACTGCGCGCCCTGGCGGCGGAGCTGCCCGGGCTGGTCATCCTGGAGGGGGGCTGCACCGAGGCGGAGCTGGACGACTGGCCGGTGCCGCTGCCCGGCGAGGTGCGCGCCGTGCTGCGGGAGCTCAGCGGCGTCCGGATCGCCGGTCTGGAGCCGGTCGAACTGCGCCCCGGTGCGGTGGCCGACCGGCACTCGCCGACGCTGGTGGACATGGTCGGCGGCTCGGGCTCGTTCTGGCCGGTGGCCTGGCTGGACCGGGGCCGCGACCCGGTCTCCGTGCAGGTGCGGATCGACCGGGAGACGGGGGAGTGGGGCCATGTCGTCTCCGTCCCGGGGGACGCGGAGCGGCTCGCCGAATGGCCGGAGGTGTCCCTGCTCGCCGAATCGCTGCCGCACCTGCTGCTCGTCCTCGCCCGGGCCGCCCGCGGTGCGGTGCGCCGGGCGGCGACGGCGGACGGCGGTGTGGACGGCGCCCGGTTCGCGAGCCGGGTGCGGTCCGCCCTCCACCACTTCCTGCCCAACACGGGCGAGCCCTGGGTCTTCTCGGCCCCGGCGCGGGAGTGGGCCGCGGCCGGCGACGCACTGCGGGCCGCGGCGGCGGCCGCGCTCCCCGGGGACGCCCTGGTGGCGGACCTGCGGGAGGCGCCGATACCGGCCGACCTCTGCTTCCACCGGGTGCGGGCCTGGGGCTACCGGACCCGGGCCGAGCGGCTGTGCTTCCTGGCGGGCGGCCGGATCGTCGCCGTCGTCCCGGTCTCCTAGTCGTGGAACGTCGTGGTCGCCGTCAGTGCCACGCGTCCGGTGCTGACGCGGTTGACCGGTGCGGCGGCTTCGGCGTAGCCGAACGAGACCCCGACGAGCAGCTTCCCCCCGCTGACGCCGAGTTCGCCGCGCACGGTGTCGGCGTAGAAGCTCAGCAGCCCCTGGGGACAGCTGTCCACGCCGTACGCGGCCATCGCCAGCAGCAGCGTCTGCAGATAGGCGCCGACATCCGCGGCCGGCCGCGCGTCGGCACGGTCTGAGGAGACGAAGAGGAACGCGACGTGCGGTGCGCCGTAGAACCGCAGGCTCTCGGCGTCGTACGCCGCGCGTGCCGCGGCGTCGTCGCGGGCGATACCCAGCGCGCCGTAGAGCTCGGCGCCGAAGGCGGCGCGCCGTTCCCGCTGGATCGGGGCGTACATGTCCTCGCGGTACGGGAAGTCGGCGGAGGTGCGGCGGGTGGCGTGGGCCGCCTGCAGGGCGTCTGCCAGGCGGTCGCGCGGTGCTCCGCTGACCACCTCCACCCGCCACGGCTGCGTGTTGGAGTTGGACGGCGCGGCGCCGGCCAGTGAGAAGACCGCACGCATCGTCTCGGGGGGCACGGCGTCGGGCCGGAACGCACGTACGGCGCGTCGGCCGCGGATCAGCCGCTCCGCGTAACCACTCAGCTCGGTGTGACCGGACCGGCCCATGGAGCACCCCTCACTCGCACGAAGTAGACGCAACCGTTTACTTGGACGGGTGCGACTCTACCCACCCGCCGCAGCGGAAGTAAACGGCGCCGTATACTCGCCCCCATGACTGCGGCACCGGAGACGGAAGTGCACGTACCTGCGCGGCCGGGGCGGGGTGCGCGGGAGCGCATCCTGGCCGCCGCCACCCGGCTGTTCGCGGACCAGGGGATCACCGCGACCGGCATGGAGCAGATCGCGGAAGCGGCGCCGGTGTCCAAGCGCACCCTCTACGCCCACTTCCGGACCAAGAGCGACCTCGTGATCGCCTACCTGCGGGCGCTCGCCGGGTCGGGGAACACGCTGGAGAGCGTGCTCACCCGTGCGGATCTCGACCCCCGGGAGCGGATCCTTCGGCTGTTCGACCCACCTGCCGCGGCGGCGGCCCCGGTTCGGGGGTGCCCGTTCATCGGTGCCGCGGCGGAGTTCCCCGACCCCCTGAGCCCGATCCACGCCCACGCCCGGGAACGGAAACTGCTGATGGCCCATCTGGTCACCACGCTCGTGGCGGAGCTGGGGTGCGCCGAGCCCGCCGCGCTCGCCGAGCAGTTGGTGACCCTCGCGGACGGCGCGGCCAGTCGCGCCATGGTGTTGAACGAGGCGGACTACGGCCGGCACGCGCGCGCGGCTGCGGAGACCCTCCTCGCCCACGCCCTCACGCCTCCCCTCCGCTGATCGCGCCCGGACACGTTCCCCGGGCGCGGCGGGCGGGTCGACGGGTCGGGCTCGGGGGCCTTCGGGGCGGGACGGCGGTTCGAGGGGGCGGGCGGGTTCAGTAGCGTGGCGGGCATGACTACGCACAAGGCCGCACCGGTGAACGTCGACGAGATGCTCAAGGACCTCAGGACACTCGTCGAGGTCGAGTCCCCGTCACGTGACCTCGACGCGCTGAAGGCCTCGGCCGAGGCCGTGGCGGGTGTGGTCGAGAGCCGTCTCGGAGGGCGCGCGGTGCTGGTCGGGACCGACGCCGGGCCGCACGTCCACTGGTCGGGCGGCGGCGAGCCCAAGGTCCTGATCCTCGGCCACCACGACACGGTGTTCCCGTTGGGCACCCTCCGGCGCCGCCCGTTCACGGTCGAGGGCGGGCACGCGACCGGTCCCGGGGTCTTCGACATGCTCGGCGGCCTGGTCCAGGCCGTGCACGGGCTGGCGGCCCTCGACGACCTGTCGGGCGTGGAGATCCTGGTGACCGCCGACGAGGAGGTCGGCTCGGGCTCGTCCCGGGCCCTCATCGAGGAACGTGCGCGGGCCTGCGGCGCCGTGCTGGTCTTCGAGGGGGCGGCCGACGGCGGGGCGCTGAAGACCGGCCGCAAGGGCTGCGGCACGTTCGAGGTCTCCGTCGTGGGCCGGGCCTCGCACGCGGGCCTCGAACCCGAGGCGGGCGTCAACGCCCTGGTCGAGGCGGCGCACCAGGTGCTCGACATCGCGGCGCTCGGTCGGCCGGAGGTCGGCACGACCGTGGTCCCGACCGTGGCCTCGGCGGGCACCCTGGACAACGTCGTGCCGGCCGGGGCGACCGTCACCGTCGACGTCCGGGTCGAGTCGGCCGGGGAGAAGGAGCGGATCGAAGCCGCCTTCGCGGCGCTCACCCCGCATCTCGACGGGGCGCGGATCACGGTGCGGGGGAGCGTCGGCAGGCCGCCGATGCCCGCGTCGGCGTCGGCCGAACTCTTCGCGCTGGCGGAGCGGTTGCTGCCCGGTGTCGGGAGCATGAGGGTCGGCGGTGGGAGCGACGGCAACTTCACGGCCGCCCTGGGGATCCCGACACTCGACGGGCTCGGAGCGGTCGGCGGGGGTGCCCACGCGGACCACGAGTACCTGGAGGTCGCGTCGATGGCCGAGCGGGCGGATCTCGTCGCCGGTCTGGTGACGGCGATCCGGAACGCGTAGGCCAGCCCCGCCACCGACCCGGCCCCCGCGGCCGGCCCGCCCGCGACGTGCGGGTGCCCGGTGCCGAGGGCACCGGGCACTCCCGGGGGCGGTGACGGCGGGGCTCAGTAGGCGACGGTGAAGCGGGTGCGGTGGTGGACCGGCCGAGCGGCCTCGTCGAGGAGGGCGACGGCGAGGTCCTCCATGGAGATCGCCGAGACACCGGCCTCGTCGACCAGCAGCTCGTCGCGCCCGAGGCGGTAGTGGCCGGTGCGCCGGCCCGGTTCGAGCAGCGCGGCGGGGCTGAGGTAGGCCCAGTCGACCTCGGTCTCGGCCCGGTAGAGGGCGAGCTGCTCGCCGCAGGCGAGGGCGATGGGGAGCCAGGCGGCCGGGAAGTCGGGGTCGTCGATGACGGTGGCGCCGTCGCCGCCGGGCAGGGTCAGGCTGCCCGCGCCGCCGACCACGAGCAGGCGGACGTCCGTCCCGGCCAGGCCGGCCAGCAGGCCCTTGGTGGCGAGCGCCAGGTCGGGCTCGCTGCCGGGGGCGGGGCGGGTGGCGCTGATCACCACGGACCGGCCGGCGGCGAGACGGGCGACGTCCTCCGGGTTGCGGGCGTCGCCGGTGGCGATCTCGGCGGCGGCCGGCAGCGCGTGCGGCCGGGACGGGTCGCGGAGGACGGCGGTGACCTCGTGGCCCCGGGCGAGGGCCTCGGTCACCACCCGGCTGCCGACGTTGCCGGTCGCGCCGAAGACGGTGATGCGCATGGGATGGCTCCGGTTCTCTGGTGGTGTTGGTGAGGGGTGGTGTGGGTGAGGGGTTCTGCGGGAGTGCCTGACGACGGTTCAGGCGCGTACGGCGGCGGACTCGTTCGCGGGCCGCTCGCCGTCCCGTGCGGGTTCCGGGCCGGCCGGGTCGGCCGGGTCAGCGGGGTCGGCCGGGCCGGTCGGGTGGGCCGGGTCGGCCGGGGCCGCGGCGGTGCGGGGCCGCTGGGTCTGGGCGGCGACCAGCGAACCGAGCACGATCACCGCGCCGAGCCCCTGGACGGGGGTGAGGTTCTGTCCGAGGACGAGCCAGCCGAGGGCGGTGGCGACCACCGGGCTGAGCAGTCCCAGGAAGGTGACCGAGGTGGCGGGCAGCGCCCGGATGCCGCGGAGCCAGAGCGCGTACGACAGGGCCGCGCCGATCAGGCCGAGGTAGCCGTAGCCGAGCAGGTTGTCGCCGGTGAGGTGGGAGGGCGGGGCGCCCTCGACGACGAGGGCGACGGGCAGCAGCAGCAGTCCGCCCGCGGTGAGCTGCCAGCCGGTGGTGGCGAGCAGTGGTGCCGGTGAGGTCCAGCGCTTGGAGAGGACGACGCCGGTGGCCATCACGACCGCGCCGCCGAGCGCGGCCGCGACCCCGAGGGCGTCGAGCTGGGCGCCGGCGCGCAGGACCAGCAGGCTGACGCCGGTGATCCCGGCGATGCCGGAGAGGAGGGTGCGCAGTGAGAGCCGGTCACCGAGCAGACCGGCCGAGAGCCCGGCGGCGATCAGCGGCTGGACGGCGCCGACGGTGGCCGCGACCCCGCCCGGCAGTCGGTAGGCGGCGATGAAGAGCAGGGCGAAGAACGCGCCGATGTTGAGCGCGCCCAGGACCAGTGAGCGCCACCACCAACTGCCCTTCGGGAGCCGGCGGGTGAGGGCGATGAGCAGCAGCCCGGCGGGCAGGGCGCGGATCACCCCGGCGAGCAGCGGGCGGCCGGGCGGGAGCAGTTCGGTGGTGACGAGGTAGGTCGAACCCCAGATGGCGGGGGCCAGCGCGGTCAGCAGGACGATTCCGAGTCGTCGATTCCTTAGCACTAAGCCAATGTATCTCAGCGCTAAGGCATCTCGCGTCGGCGTCGGCCGTTCGGTCGTGTGAGGTATCTCACCGCTAAGGCATCGTTTAGGCTGGGGGCGTGGCAGATCATGTGGACCGGCTGGTCAAGCAGTGGGGCGCCGAGCGTCCCGACCTCGACGTCTCCCCGATGGAGGTGATCGGTCGGCTGAAACGGCTCACCTACCTGGTGGAGGCCGAGCTCAAGCGGAACTTCGCCACCCACGGTCTGGACGCCCCCTCCTTCGACGTCCTCGCCACCCTGCGCCGCAGCGGCCCGCCCTACCGCCTCACCCCGACCGGCCTGATGCGGACCGCGATGGTCACCTCCGGTGCCATCAGCCAGCGGCTCGACCGGCTGGAGGCCCGCGGTCTGGTCACCCGCACCCCCAGCGGCTCCGACGGGCGGAGCCGGGACGTCGAACTGACCCCCGAGGGCCGCGCCCTGGTCGACCGGGCGCTCCCGGACCACCTGGTCACCGAACGGCGGCTGCTGGCCGGCCTGGACGAGCGGCAGACCGAGGCGCTGATCGACGCCCTGCGCACCCTCCTCGCCTCCCTCGGGGACAGCCCGGAGTAGCACAACCGAGGCCGGGGCGGGACCGGGACCGGGGTGGGACCGGGGCGCCACCGGCCCCGGGCGGCAACGGCAGCCGGACGGTCAGGGGTTGACCGCCACCGCCTTGAAGAAGGTGTAGTGGAACGTCCCGCCCTCCTCCGCCGTGCGCCGCAGGTCGGCGATGCCGCGGTCGAACGCGGCCGCGGTGCTGAGCCCCGCGGCGAGGGCGTCGGCGCGCACGGACTCGACCATCGCGACGAAGGTCCGCCGGGTGAACCCCTCCACCAGCGCCGGCCGGCTGTCGTCCACCGAGACGGTGAGCGGGCGGACGGCGATGTCCCGGAAGCCCGCGGCCGCCAGGACGGGGTGCAGCCGGCGGCCGAGGAGCGCGTCGCCGCCCGCGTCGGCCTGGAGCCGGACCAGGTGGTCCACGGTCGCCCGGGCGGCGGCGCTGTCCGGGTGGAAGAACGTCGACCCGTGGTCCCCCTCGATCACCGTGACGGTGCCGCCGGGACGCAGCACCCGCCGCAGCGCGGTCAGTGCGGCCGACGGATCCGCCAGGTGCTCCAGCACGAAGCAGACGAAGAGGTGGTCGAACGAGTCGTCCGGAAAGGGCAGTTCGTGCAGGTCCCCGTGGTGCCAGGTCACCTGCGCGCCGGGCGCCTGCGCCGCCACCCGGGCGCGGGCCTGGGCGAGCGAGTCGGCCGAGATGTCGGCGGCCGTCAGCTCCGCACCCGGGCTGGACGCCAGCAGGTGCACGGTCTGCGCCCCGACGCCGCAGCCCGCCTCCAGGACCCGGCTGCCCGCCGGGTAGGCCGTACCGGCGTGCAGCAGTTCGGCGAGGGTGTCGGCCTGGTCGCCCAGCCGCAGCGCCTCGGTGGGCGAGTAGCCGTGGACGTAGGAGTGCTCGCCGGCCTGTTCACCGCCCCGCTCGTGGGCGTGTGCGTGGGGCTGGCGGTCGTCGTGCGGGAGCGGGGTGCTCGCCGGTCCGGCGGTGGGGGCTGCTGCGGTGTCCGTCGTCTCCGTGGTCATGACCCCACCCTGGCCCGCACAATGGCCCGGTGAACAGATCCAAAGTGACGCCCATTCAGGGGTCCATAACCGCCGGTGCGGACTTCCTCCAGCTCGACGCCGCCGACGCGCCGCCCGGCGGCCTCGGCGACTGGCTGGCCCACCGCCTGCGCGAGGCGATCTCGGACGGCCGGCTCCCGGCGGGCAGCCGCGTGCCCGCGACCCGGGTGCTGGCCGCGGAGCTGCGGATCTCCCGGGGGGTCGTCACCGACGCGTACCGGCGCCTCACCGAGGAGGGCCGGCTCGCCGGTCGGGGGCGCGGCGGCACGGTCGTCCTCGCCGCGGCCGTCTCCGTACCGCCGCCGCCGTTCGTGCCCCCGGTGCCGGCCGCGCCGGAGCCCGCCCTGTTCGCGGCCGACCCCGTCCCCGCCAGCTTCGACGCGCTGCGGGCCGCGCCCGCCCGGATCGACCTCTCGCCCGGCGTGCCCGACCTCGCCGCCTTCCCCCGGGCCGCCTGGCTCCGGGCCGAACGCGCCGTCCTCGACGCGCTCCCCGCCGACGAGTTCGGCTACGGCGACCCGCGGGGCAGCGCCGCGCTGCGCCGGGCCGTCGCCCGCTGGCTGGCCCGCAACCGCGGCATCGGCGCCGACCCCGACGAGGTGCTGATCGTCGCGGGCGCCGCCCAGGCCCTCGCCCTGCTCGGCCAGGTCTTCGGCCGGGCGGGCATCAGCGAGGTCGCCGTCGAGGACCCGGGCTCGCTCGGCACCCGACAGCACCTCGGCCACTGGCTCCGCGCCACCCCGCCCGTCCCGGTCGACGCGGAGGGCATCCGGGTCGACGCACTGCGCGCCACCGGTGCCCCGGCCGTGCTGCTCACCCCCGCCCACCAGTTCCCGACCGGCGTGGTGCTCGGTGGCCGGCGCCGCCGCGAACTGCTGCACTGGGCCGGCGAGGGCGGTCTGGTGATCGAGGACGACTACGACGCCGAGCACCGGTACGACCGGCCGCCGGTGCCCGCCCTGCGCGCGGTCCTCCCCGAGCAGGTCTGCTACATGGGGAGCGTCTCCAAGCTGCTCGCCCCCGCGCTGCGGACGGGGTGGCTGCTCGTCCCGCCCCGCTACCGCGAGGCCGCCCTCGCGGCCAAGCGCTTCGCCGACCTCGGCAATCCCGTGCTGCCCCAGCTGGTGCTGGCCCGGCTGATGGACTCCGGCGAGCTGGAGCGGCACCTGCGCCTGCTGCGGCCCCGGCACCGGCGCCGCCGGGACGCGATGATCGCCGCGATCGGCGCGCACCTGCCGGGGGCCGTCGTACACGGTGCCGCGGCCGGGCTGCACCTGATGGTCACCTTCCCGGCCGGGCTCGGCTGCGGTGACGCGGAACTCGCCACCGCGGCGCTCGCGCACGGCGTCAAGGTGCAGCCGCTCTCCTGGCACGCCCGGCTGCCGCACCCGCCCGGGCTCGTCCTCGGTTACGCGGCGGGCACGCCGGGCGGGATCGAGGAGGGCATCGCCGTCCTGGGCCGGCTGCTGCGCGGGCCGGGGTGACGGGCCGTGGAGGCGGCCGGGGCCGGGGGAGGGCGGGTGCCGTCCGCCGTGCCGGTCGGCCGCCACCCCGGTAGCGTGGCGGACCGGGCGGGCACCTCGCCCGGTCCGCTCGAACCCGTCCGCCCGTACCCGTCCGCACTCGTCCCAGTCCCGGGGAGGCCCGATGCCGTCGCTGCCGCGGACCGCCGGTGTCCTGCTCCCGGCGCTGCTGCTGACCGCGGCGGCCCTGGTGCCGGCCTGTTCGGCGCAGGGAGGGCAGCGACCGCCGTCCGCGGCGGAGAGGACCTCGTCGATGGCCACCGGTCCGGATGCCGCGTCGCCCACCACCGCGGGCTCCCCCTCGCCCACCGACCGGACCGCCGGTCTGGACTCCCGGCAGCTCGCCGGCCGGCGGATCGTCTACTCCTACCCCGGCCCGACGCCGTCGCCCACCGTGCTCCGGGCGATCCGCGAGGGCCGGGCGGCCGGTGTCATCCTGTTCGGCGAGAACGTCACCTCGCCGGATCAACTCAAGGCAGCTGTCGGCGAGTTGCGGCAGGCTGCGGCCGAGGCGCCGGACCCCCGCCCGCTCCTGCTGCTGACCGACCAGGAGGGCGGTCAGGTGCGCCGCCTGCCCGGCGCGCCCGTACTCTCCGCGCGCCGCACCGGGGCGTCGGCCGATCCCGTCGGCGAGGCCGCCCGATCGGGAGCCGGGGCGGCCCGCACGGTCGCGGACGCCGGCCTGAACGTCAACCTCGCCCCCGTCCTCGACGTCTACGACGCCCCGGACAACTTCATCGACCACCGCGAGCGCTCCTACGGCCAGGACCCGGCCTTCGTGGCCCGGCTGGGGAGCGCCTTCCTCACCGCCCAGCAGGACCTCGGCGTCGCCGCCACCGCCAAGCACTTCCCCGGCCTCGGCTCCGCCCCCGGGGGCCTGGACACCGACGAGGGCCCCGTCACCCTGCCCGTCCCCCTCGCCGACCTCCGGGCCCGGGGCGAGGAGCCGTACCGGGCCGCCATCGCCGCCGGGGTCCGGCTGGTGATGACCTCCTGGGCGGTCTACCCCGCCCTCGACCCCGACCGTCCGGCGGGTTTCTCCCCGGCCGTGGTCCAGGGCGAACTCCGCGACCGGCTGGGCTTCCGGGGCGTCACCGTCACCGACGCCCTGGAGGCCGGGGCCCTCGCCCCCTACGGCGACACCGGCGCCCGCGCCCTGGCCTCCGCCGGGGCGGGCATGGACCTGTTGCTCTGCTCCGCCCGCGACGCCGGCCAGGGCGAGGCCGCCGCGACCGCCCTCGCGACCGCCCTCGACGCGGGCGGCCTGGACCGGACGGCCTTCCTGGAGTCCGTCCGGCGGATCGACGCCCTCCGGGACTCGGTCGGCGGGAGCTGAGCGGGAGCCGGGGGAGGGCGGCTCAGCCGTCCAGGAGGGTGCGCAGGTCCAGGATGCGGTAGCCGCGGTCGCGGACGGCGTCGATGATCAGGGGGAGCGCCTCGGCGTCCAGGCAGCGCCGCTCGGCGCTCGCGTCGGACGCGCCGACGTGGAGTTGGAGGATGGCGCCGGGGGCGAGGGCGGCGAGGGCGCGGTCGACGGCCCTGGCGGTGGTCATGCCGCCGGCGGTGCCGAGGTAGCCGTTGGTGTCGGTGGTGAACTCGAGGTCGGCGAAGCCGAGCGCGTTGACGTCGGCGATCCGCTGCGGCGTCGTCTCGCTGTAGGGGAAGCGGAAGAACGGCAGGGGGTCCGTCCCGGCGGCCTTGCGGATCGCCGTGTCGGCGCGCAGCACCTCGGCCCCGGCCTGCCGGGCGTCGAGCTCGGTGAACAGCGGGTGGCTGTACGAGTGGTTGCCGAGCCCGTGCCCGGCGGCCGCCATCGCGCGGACCGCGTCCGGGTGCCGCTCGGCGTACTGGCCGGTGGGGAAGAAGGTGGCCGGCGCCCCGCGCTCCCGCAGGGTGCTCAGCACGGTGTCCAGACCGGTCTCGTCCCAGGCGGCGTTGAAGGTCAGGGCCAGGACGCGATCCCCGGTGGGGAGCAGGCGCACCTCCGCACCCATCAGCGGTGCGGGCACCGGCCGGGCGGCGACGAGGGCGAGGGCGGCGAGCACGGCGGCGAAGGTCGTGCGGAAGGGCTTCACGCCTGCCCAACGCGTCCGGACCGGGCGGGGCACGCGGCGCACCGCCGACCGGGTGTCCCGTGCGCCCGGACCCCGGGCGGCTCGGTCGGTCTCGGTCGGTCTCGGTCGGTCTCGGTTGGGACGGGCGGGGCGGCAGTGATCGCGCCATCGAAGGTCGATTTCTGGTCTGTTCAGGTTTTCCGGGGTGGATCACCACTCAGGTGTTCGAATCCCATGCCAGGGTTGAGGCATGGCACATGTGAAATGTCACATGTGAATGAGTCGATGTTTCAGAAGACGGAGAATCCGATGAACCGAATCGCTCTGCTCGCCGCCGGGGTCGCCGGGGCGGCGACCCTGCTGGCCGTTCCGGCGCAGGCCGGTGCCGCCACCACGACCGCCACCGGCACCGTCACCACCTGCGGTGCCTCCGGGCTGCAGGCCGGCCTGGCGACCAAGGTGTGCGTCGAGGTGACCGGTGACCAGGTCCAGCTGTACGGACAGGTCTCGCTGGCCGGTCCGCCGACCCCGGGCGGTCCCGCCCCGCAGACCAAGGAGCTGCTGACCACGCTGTCCGGTGAGGTCGTGGGCGGTGCCTCGCTCGGCTCGTCGAACGGGCGCACGCTGTTCACCGCCAGCACGGTGCAGGTCCGTGGCGTCGGCGGCACGGTGCCCTGCGGGTCCACCGTCCACGGCAGCTTCGGCGTGGCGTCCTTCCCGTGGAACCCGGCTCCGGTGACCGTGGACGTGGTGGTGGCCTGCTAGGCGACGCGTGCGCGGCGGCCGGGCCCGGGGGTGGTGCGAACCCCCGGGCCCGGCCACCGCGTTTCCCGGGGGCGCCCCGGGCTCGGCCCGGCGCGCCCCCGGGGTGCTCGGGCTCCGGAGGATGACGACTTGAAGAAATCTTCATCTGCCAGGATGATGCTTCCCGGCCGTGGCGGCCGGGGCACGGCCCCGCCGGCGCGGGCGTGCACACCGGCACCACCGAGCAGCAGGGAGCGAGCGGACGATGGCGGTCCCGCTGTACCAGGCCAAGGCGGAGTTCTTCCGCACCCTCGGGCACCCCGTCCGGATCCGGGTCCTGGAGCTGCTCCAGGAGGGGCCGCGGCCGGTGCGCGAACTGCTGGCCGAGATCGGGATCGAGCCGTCCAACCTCTCCCAGCAGCTCGCCGTGCTGCGCCGCACCCGGCTGGTCACGGCCACCCGTGAGGGCAACACCGTGGTGTACGCGCTGAGCACGCCGGACGTCGCCGAACTCCTGCGGGCCGCCCGGCGGATCCTCACCGACCTGATCACCGACCAGGGCGCGCTGCTCACGGAGCTCCGGGAGCCGGACGCCGCCGGGGCGCCGGGCCCCCGCGCCGAGCGGGTGACGAGCGGATGACGGCCGTCCGGCCCGACGCCGCCGCCCGGCCGTCCGATCGCGCACCCGGCCCCCGACCGAAGGAGAACCCGGCCATGGCCAGCGGCACCAGCGACGAGAAGAGCAGGCGCAGGGCGATGCTGATCCGCGCGGGCATCTACATCTTCGCCACCCACCTGTTCGCCGGGTTCGTGCTCCTGCTGTTCACCCTCGGCGACCGTCACTGAGGTAGCGGCGACTGGTGCTGGTCCACGCGTAGACGCCGTCGACCAACTCCCGGCTGCCGTCGAGGTACCAGTGCCCGGCGGGGTGGCGGCGCCGCAGCCGTCGGCGCAGCGTCCGGCTCTCCTCGCGCAGCCGCGCGATCCGGGCGCGCACCGACAGCTCCGCCCGGCGGCGGGTGCAGCCGCGGACCCGCTGCAGGGTCAGCACGGTGTTGAAGGCGGCGGCCGGCTGGCGCTCCTCCCGCTCCAGCGAGTAGAGGTCGTTGATCAGCGTCGCGGCGTCGGCCGTGTGGGCGCGCAGCCGGTGCAGTTCGGGATCGGCGTGCAGCCCGGCGGGCGCGTCGGCGCCGTGGACGCGCTCCAGTATGTTCATGAACGGGTAGAGGCAGCTGGCGTGGCGGCGCAGCCGCATCGTCTCGGGGAGGCCGGGGGAGGTGCCCCGCGACCGGTGCACCGCCTCGGCGATGAAGGTGTCCAGGCAGGACCGCCACTCGGTGGCGCCGCGCGCGCGCCAGGCCGGTGACATGCCCTCGTTCTGCCGCAGCCACAGCTCCCGCCAGGCGCCCAGGAGCCGGTCGTCGCCGGGGGCCGGTCCGGCGGTCGCGGTCGCGCGGTCGGGGCCGGTGAGGACGGCGAGCAGCGGATCGACGAGGGCGCGGGCCCGGTCGGGGTGGCGGCCGGGGGCACCGTCGAAGCGGTCGTCGAGGATGGTGAACCAGCCCAGGACGTCGACGAGCAGGTCGAGTTCGGCGCCGCGGGCCCGGGGGTAGGCGTGGCCGATCAGCTCGGGGAGCGCGTAGGCCTGGTAGCGCGGCAGGTCGGCCGGGGTGAGCAGGCCGTGGCCGACCACCCAGTCGGCGTGCCGGGCGGTGGAGGCGCGCAGTTCGGCGGGCCGGCGCGGGCCTCCGGGGGCGGGCGGCCGGGCGGCGGGGTAGGCGGGCGGAGCCGGCCGGGGGCCGAGCGCGGCCCGGGTGGCGACCGCGGCGGGGCGGGCCGGCACCTCGTGCGGCGCCCGGCCGTCGGTCCGGCCGGCCGGTCGGTCCGGGGCGGGGGCGGTGCGCGGGGCGAGGCGGACGCGCAGGTCCTGGGCCTGGACGGTCGTCCAGACCACCTCGCGGGCCCGGGATCCCGCCACCGCCGTCGGCCGCCAGCGGCGCAGGATCGCGGCGGCGGCCACGGTCAGCTCCGCCCAGGCGAACGCCTCGCCGATGCACTTGTGCTTGCCCGCGCCGAACGGCAGGAACGCCTGCCGCCCGGCGGTCGCGGCCGCGCCGCCCTCGCGCCAGCGGCCGGGGTGGAAGCGCAGCGGCTCCGGGTAGAGGTGCGGGTCGCGGTGCAGCGCGGTGAGGCTGTACAGCAGCTCGGTGCCGGCCGGGATCCGGTACGGGCCGAGCTCGACCGGCACGGTCGCCGTCCGCATCAGGAAGGCGTTCGGCGCGTGCAGCCGGACCACCTCCTGGGTGACGCTGCGGGTGTAGCCGAGCCGGGCGAGCGCCTCGGGGGTCGGGACGGTGCCCGCCGGGAGGTGTTCGTCCAGCTCGGCCAGCACGCGGGCCTCCACCGCGGGGTGGCGCAGCAGTTCGTCGAGCAGCCAGGTGAGCGTGGTGGAGACGGTCTCGGTGCCCGCGCCGAACATGGTGATCGCCTCCGACCGGACGTCGGCCTCGGTGAGCGGCCGGCCGGTGGCGGGGTCGGTGGCCGCGCGCAGCAGCGCGGGGAGGGTGCGGTCCGCCGGGCCGGAGGGCCGCCCGCCGCCCGCGGCACCGCCGAACGGGCAGCCGCCCGCTGGCGTGCCGCCGGGCCGGGCACTGCCGTCGACAGCCTGGTCGACGACCTGGTTCAGCACCCGGACGGCGGCGTCGAACCGCCGGTTGACCGGCAGCGGCAGCCGGGCGAACGCCGGGTGCGGGTACAGCGACTGGACGATCTGGCCCTTCACCAGGTCGGGCAGCGCCCGGTGGAAGGCGAGCGTGGCGTCCTCGCTCAGCCGGGCGTCGAACAGCGTGCTGGTGACGATCTCCAGCGCGAGGTGGTTCATCTCCTTCGCGACGTCGAGGACCTGGCCCTCCCGCCAGCTCCCGGCCCGCTCCTCGGCGACCCGGTGCATCACCGCGAGGTACTCGGCCGTCCGCTCCGGGCCGAAGGCGGGCTGGACGGTCCGGCGGCGGTCGCGGTGCGCCTGGCCCTCGGACATCAGCAGGCCGTCGCCGAACGCCGTCCTGAGGGTGTCCTGGACGGCGCCGCGCGGGCAGTCGTACGCGAGCGCGACCAGAAGGGTGTGGACCAGGCCGGCGTCGGTGACGACGCAGACGGTGCGCGGGCCGAGCCGGATCCGCACCACGCCGCCGTGGCGGGCGAGCGAGCCGAGGAAGCCGAGCGGGTCGCGCAGCAGGGCGGGGGCGTGGCCGAGGCCGGGCAGCGCGCCCGGCGCGAGCGGGGGAGGGGCCGCGGGGGTTCTCCGTGGGGTGCTTCTGGGGGGAACGGTCGATCTCCGGGTCTCAGTCGTCAGGACCATGACATTACCTCTCACCAGATGAACCGTCGCGGCGGCACCGCCGGTGTCGTCGCCGCGACCGGGGGGAATCGGGGGCTCCGCGGAGCGGACCCCGCGCGCACCACTGCCAGAGGGCGCACGACATGGGAAACGCGCCGGTCCGGCGGGCGTTGCGCCGTACTCCGGCGGATCACCCCATCGGTGGAGCGCGCGGCGTGCGGCCCGCGAGCGGCGCCCCGGCTGCCGGGGGCACGGCGGAGGCGCGTGACGGGGACGCCCGGAGGCCCGTGCGGCCCGGCCGGTGCGGTCCGGTGCGGTCCGGTGCGGCCGGGCCCGGCCCGGTCGTCCGGCCCGGGCCGGGTGGTCCCGGGCTGCCGCACAGACCAGGTCTTTCGGCCCTCGGCGGGAGGGCCCCGGGCGGTCCAGCATGGTCCCGGACCGAGGAGGACCTGATGACCCGTCTGCACCACCCGCCGGCCCCCGACCTGCGGGTGGAGATCCGCGGCGAACTGCCGCGCGCGGATGCCGAGTACGCGCGGGCGCGGGCACGGGGGCTGGGCGCGGCCCTCGGGCCGGGCGCGCACGCCGTCCGGATCCGGCTCACCCGGCTGCGCCACCGCTCGCTCACCCGGCCGGTCGTGGCGCAGGCCGCGGTCGAGTTGGACGGTGTCGGCCCGGTCCGGGTGCAACTGGCCGCCGCGACCGGGACCGAGGCGGTGGACGTCGCGCTCGGCACGGTGGCCGGGCGCGCCACGCGGCTGCGCGAGCAGGGGGAGATCGGACTGGCCGCGGTGTACGAGAGCGCCTACCGGCCGCAGTACGCGCCGCGCCCGCTGGCCGAACGGCAGCTCGTCCGGCGGAAATCGGTCACGCCGGCCCGCTGCACCCCCGACGAGGCCGCCCGCGCGATGCTGGCCCTGGACCACCGCTTCCACCTCTTCGTCGACGCGCTCACCGGCCAGGACGCCGTCGTCCACCGCGGTGCGGTGAGCGGCGGCCTCCGGGTGGTGCGCGCCCACGCCGGCGCGCGCGCCGGCGGCTCCGGGCTCCTCACGACCGAAAGCCCGCGTCCCGCGCCCACGTCGGACCTGGCCGAGGCGGCCCGCCGGCTCTGGCTCACCGGTCGGCCGTTCGTCTTCCACACCGATCCCGGCGATGCGCGGGGCCGGGTGCTCTACCGCCGCTACGACGGCCACTACGGCTTGATCACGGCGGTAGCGCGGCCCTGCTGAGGGGCAGGTATCGGACGGCACCGGTCGCCCGGGACGACCCCGGCCGGTCCGGTACCGCAGGACGCAGGACGCAGGACGCAGAAGACAAGGCGCAGGACGCAGGACGAACGAGGCGAGACGCAGGACGCCGGACGAACGAGGCAAAGCGCAGCACGCGGGACGCGGCACGGCACCGCCCCGAACGAGTGGCGAGCAGACGAGCACCCGACCGACCGGCACACCCCTAGCGCAAGACGGGAACTGGGACCATGGACTGCGAAGAAGTCATGCTGACCGTCCGGATCTCCGCGGCCGAGCGGGCCCTGCTGCGCGCACTGGCCCGCGGCCACCGCGGTGACGTGTCGGAGGTCGCGGTGGACGGCCTGCTGGACGTCATCCCCGCCCTGCACGACGACGCGGGCGTGCCGGGGCTGTTGCGCGTTCTCGCCCGGCCCGCGCCCTGCGCCGTCACCCTCTGGCTGCCCCTACCGGTCGCGGACCTGCTCCCGCTGGTCGGTGAGCGGGTCACCCGGGCCGCCGGGCTGCCGGTCGGCCCCGCCAGTGCGGCGCTGGCGGCCGGGCTGCGGCTCTGGTTGGCGGGTGACCCGGACCGCCTGGCGGCCTCCCTCGCCGCCATGCACGCGCAGGGTGTCCACTCCTACGGCGTGGGACACCTGGGCGTCGCGGCCTGAGCAGCCCTGAGCAGCCCTGAGCAGCCCCGAGCCGCCCCGAGCCGCCCCGAGCCGCCGTGAACTGCCCTGAGCCCGTGCCCTTCGTGCGGGGGCCGCGGTTGTCGTACCCCTCTGGTACTCCTGACGGCATGACGGAGCACGCCTCGGCCGCCGACCTCGCCCTGCTGCGCGCCGCGTTCGGTGCCGACCGGGCCAGGTCGCCCGTGCGGACACCACCACTCGGCGGCGGCGGGGTGCGCGCCTTCGAGGCCGAGCACGGCATCGTGCTGCCCGAGCCGTACCGGACGTTCGTGGCCGAGATCTGTGACGGCTTTTCGGACGGCCCGCCGCACCACGGGCTGATACCGGCCGCCGCGCTCCCGGCCGACTGGGGCGCCGGCCGTCCCGGGCAGGTCCTCGCCGAGCCGTTCCCGCTGTCGGCCGCCTGGCTGTGGGACGACGATCCACGGCCCGAGGAGGAGGTCGAGGCGCTCTTGGAGCGGGTCTTCCACCACGGCTCGATCGTGCTGGGCACCGACGGCTGCGGGATGTACTGGTACCTGGTGGTCTCCGGCCCCCGGCGCGGCGAGATCTGGCTGATCACGGGTGAGGGCGCCGTCCCCTACCGCGCCCCGGACGGCGGGTCGGCGGGGGAGCCGGGCTTCGCGGGCTGGGTCGCGCGCTGGGCGGCGGGCCTGCCGTGGTGGTCGGAGTGACAGCAGGGGCCGGGTGTGCCTGCCGAGGCGGTCCGAATGGCATGTCCTGGGCGGGAAGTTGGCTGGTCGGAGTTCTGGTCACGGCGCCGGCTCAGGTCTAGCATTCCGGTCACGGCAGCCGTGGTCCGGGCATTCGGACCAGCCGGCCGGGTGGCTCCGCCACCTCATGCCGGGGAGCGCGTACCCCCCGAGCGCGCTTCCCGGCGCCGCCGGCCGACCGTCGGCGGGGCCGTCGGCGACCGGGGCCGGGCGGTCGGTACGGGCCGGTCAGAACAGGTCGGTCGGTACGGTCGGGTCAGTACGGTCCGGTCAGTTCGGCCACCCGCGGGAACCGGGCGATCGCCTCGCCGAGGGTCGGTGGGACGGTCCGGCGGGGCCGCAGCGTGGCGAGGGCCACCGCGGGCGAGGTCAGCCGGCCGGCGGGGGCGGCGAGCGAGAAGACGTCGAAGTAGGCCGCCGAGACGGCCGGGTCGGTGAGGGCGGCGCGCAGCAGCCGCTCGGTGTACCAGCGGCCGAGTCGCGCGGTCGGCCGCTGGGCGGGAGGTTCGTTCGACCGTGCGCCGGGGAAGTCCCGGTCCTGCTCCTCGGCCATCTTCCACGGGGTGTCGACGGCGCGGGCGATCCGCCGCTGCACGGTGGCGCTGACGTGCGGGTGGAGCCCTTCGGCGTCGAGGGTGGTCCGGATGGCGACGGCGCACTGCGCGGCGACGGCCATGCCGTGGCCGTAGACCGGGTTGAGGGCGGCCAGCGCGTCGCCCGTCGCGGCGAACCCCGCGGGTGTCCCGCTCTCGTAGCAGCGGCGGCGGTTCAGCGTGCCGCGACACGTGCGGATCGGGCCGACGGGGCGGGCGGCGCGGGCCAGGTCGTGCACGACCGGGTGGGTGAGACCCTTGAGGAAGGTGTGGAACTCGGCCTCGGTGCGGGAGGGTTCGCCGGCCCGGGTGCCGGAGAGGGTGATGATCCAGCGGTCGTTCTCGATGGGGACGACGGTGGCGCCGCGCCCGGGTGTCCGCCGGCCGGGGACGGGGACGATGCTGACGACGGGGAAGCCCTGGTTGCCGCGCGGCGCGTCGAACAGGCGGGCGGCATAGGCGAGTCCGGCGTCCACGGTGACCTCCCGCGGACCTGTCGAGCCGAGTGCGCGCAGCCAGCGCGGGGCCTGGGAGCGGCGGCCGGTCGCGTCCACGACCAGGTCGGCCGGGAGGGTCTCGCGCGATCCGTCCGGGTTCCGCACCAGCGCCCCGCGGACCTGGGCCGCGTCGCCGGTCAGGCCGAGGACGGAGGTGCCCTCGCGGATCGTGACGGCGGTCCGGCCGCGCAGCCGCTGCCGGACGATGTGGTCGAGCAGGTGCCGGCTGCAGGCGATCAGATAGGCGGTCGACTCGAAGGCCTGGAGCCAGCCCGGGCCGAGGCGCATCAGCATGCCGGAGGGCATCGGCCGGCGGTGTGCTCCGGCGGCCAGCAGCGCGTCGACGGTTCCCGGCAGCAGCGCGTCCAGGGCGTCGGCTCCGCCACCGAGCAGGATGTGGCTGAAGTCGCCCTGCGGTAACCCCCGGCGCGGGTACGGCCCGTCGGGGAGGGTGTCCTGCTCGACGACGGTGACGCGGCGGGCGTGCGGTTCGAGGGCCGCGGCGGCCAGGAGCCCGGCGAGTCCGCCGCCGAGCACGACGGCGGTGCTCACCGCGCTCCGGCGGAGCGGTCGGACGCGCGGTGGTCGAACAAGCGGTGGGTGGGCGTGCGGTAGGCGGACGTGCGGCGGGCGGTGAGACGCTCGGAGCCGGGGTGCGCCGAGCCGCGGTGGGCCGTCGGGGGTGGGGCGTCCGGCGGGTCGTGCGGGAGTGGCACCAGGTGCCCGACGGGCGGCCGGGGGATCATCGAGGAGCCTCCGTGCGGTAGCGGACGGCGGGGCCGCCCAGTGGACGAGGGCGCGGACGAACGGGTTCCGCTCGTGCACGAACTCCGTTTCGGGGGAGCCGACTTCGCGAAGCAGCGAGGGGTGTGCCGGCGGGGTGGGGCGCCGGGCAGCCCGTGGCGGTGGCACCGGTGACGGCCGGACGGGCGTCCGCCCCGACCCCCCCGGCCGGAGCCCGGCGAACCCGGCTCCATGCCCCCACCCCCGCTCTTCGATAGCCGGTCACCGGACTCCGGCGGTCACCGGTCATCGGCCACCGGTCGGTCTGCCGAGGAAGCCCATTCTGGCCAGCGGCCGCAACTGTTCAAAGGACAACCTTCGTTCTTCCCTCGCACGGGTGACCACGGCCCCCGGGTGAACGGCGGTCACGCGGGCGACCGGACCGGTCGGGCGGGGCCGTACGGGAGCCGGTGCGGTGCGGGCCGAGCGGCCCGACCACCGGCCCGCGCCGAGGGGTTCGCCGCGTGCTCGGTGGGCCCGTTCGCGCGCCGGTTCGAAGCCATCCGCAGATCTGCGCGAGTTTCGAAAGGAGGTTTCTGTTATCCGGCCCGGTCGGCCGTGATCTCCCTGGTGTCGGACGGTCCGGCCGCCGCGAGCAGCGGCAGGCGGACCGTCACACCGAGGAGAGGAGACGAACACATGGGAGACCGGAGCAGCGAGCGCCGGAGTACCGAGCGGCGTCGCCGCCGGAGCGGCAGGCCGGGGCGCCGGACGGCGCTCCTGGCCGCAGCCGTGGTGGCCGGGCTGGTCGCGGGCGCACTGGGGATCCAGACCGCGTTCGAGCCGGCCGCGGACCGCAGCGTGTCGGTGGCGGCCGACGCCGCGGCCGACCGGGCGGCGGGTGGCATGGCCGGAGTGGTCGCCGACGGCGACCCGGGGGAGACCGGCACCGCGGAGGGGGCCACCCAGGCGCCCGCACCGCAGCGGGAGAAGAAGGCCGCCCCACTGCAGGAGATACCCAAGGACCAGCCGGAGCGCGGTCTCGTCTACGCCGGTCTGGCCCTGCCGAGCGGCGACCGGTGCGCCGGCTCGCTGGAGGTCTCGGGCGGGCAGCTCTGCAGCCACGGGCCGGACGCGCCGCCCAAGGACGTGGACATCCGCAAGGACATCCCGCCGGTGGCCGCCGCGGCCGACCGGGCGCCGGTGCTCACCCCGGCCCCGGACGCCCAACCGCCGGCCGCCGCTGACCTGTTGAAGGGTGCGGCGCCCGTCCTGGACGCCGGGCAGAAGGCCCTGCTGGGTGACGCCGCCGCCGGAGCGCCCGCGCCCCAGCAGGCCGCGGCCGCCGCCGGCTCCGCGCTCGTCTGCGAGGGCGACGGCAGCACCGGCAACCGGGTCCAGGCGGTGTACGTCCACGCCCCCGGCAACGACCGGTTCGCCCAGTACCTGGCCTCGTTCAAGAAGTGGGCCGCGGACGTCGACGTCATCTACAACGCCAGCGCCCAGGAGACCGGCGGCGTGCGGCACGTCCGCTTCGTCACCGAACCCGACTGCACCGCCTCGGTGCTGAACGTGCAGATCTCGGACTCCGAGATCAAGGACTTCAACGCGAGCAACCGCGCGCTCGCGGCGCAGGGCTTCAACCGCAAGGACCGCAAGTACATGATGTTCACCGATGCCAAGGTCTACTGCGGCATCGGCACCTTCGCGGGCGACGAGCGCCCCGGGCAGGACAACCTGAGCAACTTCGGCCCGTCGTACGGCCGGACCGACTCCGGCTGCTGGGGCGGCTCCACGGCGGCGCACGAACTCGGCCACAACCTGGGTGCGGTGAGCAACAGCGCACCCAACTCCAGCAAGGGCGGCCACTGCGTCGACGAGTGGGACCTGATGTGCTACTCGGACACCCCGTACTACCCGGCGATGAAGACGGTCTGCCCGGACAACGCCAGTGACAACCGGCTCGACTGCCACCACGACGACTACTACAACACCGCTCCCGCGCCGGGCAGTTACCTGGCCACGCACTGGAACGTCGCCAACAACCGGTTCCTGATCCCCGGGGGCGGCACCGGCCCGAACCCCAACCCGAGCCCCACCGCCACCCCGACGGCCACGCCGACCCGGACCACCACGCCGAGCCCGACCGGCACGCCGACCAAGACGCCGGCGCCGACCCCGACCGGGAGCCCGACGGCGACCACCACCCCGTCGCCCACCGGTACGCCGACCCGGACCGCCTCGCCCACGCCGACCCCGACCGCCTCGCCCACCGGTGGCACCGCGCCTGACGTGACGGCCAGTCAGCTCACCCAGAACTCGGTCATGCTGAGCTGGACGGCCGCGCCGGCCGCCGCCGGGTACGACGTCCTGCTGAACGGCCAGACCATCGGCACCGTCCGCTCCACCGTCGTCGGTGTGGTCGGGCTGGCGCCCAACACCGCGTACACCGTCGCCGTCGCCGTCCGCGACAGCGCGGGCAGCGTCTCCAAGCCCGGTCGCGCCGCCACCTTCCGCACCCTCGCCGACGCCGGCCAGCCGCAGCCGGGCACCCGCTACACGATGGTCAACGGGCTGACCGGTCAGGCCGCCGACCTCTGGGGCAGCTCGCTCAACGACGGCACCGTGGCCATCGCCTACCAGCGCACCGGCTACGCCAACCAGAAGTGGAGCTTCGAGGACGCCGGTTCGGGCACCGTGCGGATCAAGTCGGCGCGTTCCGACAAGTGCCTCCAGCTGGGCGGCACCCCGGTGGCCGGCCAGTACCTCGCGCAGCAGCCCTGCTCCGACTCCGGCGCGCAGAAGTGGCGGCTCACCCAGTCGGGCGGTGGGGCCACCCTGACGGCCGAGGGTTCGAGCCTCGTCCTCGGGGTCAGCAGCCGCTGGTACTACGGCGGTTGGCTGCTGGAGCTGCAGAAGCCCAACGGCCAGGCCTACCAGTCCTGGACGCTCCAGAAGACCAGCTGACGGCGGCCCCGCCGAGGACCGTCCGACGGCGGGTCGCCCCGCCGTACCCGTTCCCCCGCCCGTCCCGATGACCCCGGGTGCGGCCGCCACCGCTCGCCAGCGGTGGCGGCCGCACCCGGCCACCCCCGAGGATGCCCCACCATGCGCACCCGAACGTTCGCCACCGCCCTCGCCCTCGCGGGGGCGGTCGTTCTCGCACCCGCCGCACTGCCCGCCGCCGCCCACGGCGACACCGTCCACCTGGAGGTCACCGGGCAGGACAGCGGACACGTCACCACCGTGGCCACCTGGGAGAACGACCACGACCCGGTCACCGAGGAGTTCGCCGGGTCGCTCGCCGCGACCTCCGCCGACGGCCGCTCGGCCGGGCCCTGGCGTCTGGTCGCCGTGCCCGGGCACCCCGGCTCCTACACCACCCGGGAGATGCTGCCGGCCGGCCACTGGCGGATCACGGTGGACTGCGCGTTCCCCTCGCTCGGGCACGGCGAGCGGGAGCTCGACATCGAACCGGCGGTCATCTCCGACCCGCCCCTGCCGACCCCCACCGGGACGTCCGGCGCGCAGCCCACCACCGCCGGGCCCACCGTCGTGCCCACGCCCACGCTCACGTCCGGAGCCACGCCCGCACCGACCCCTCCGGCGGGGTCCCCCTCCGCCGGACCGACGACCGGACCCACGGCCGGACCGACGGCCGGCCCGACCGCCGGGCAGACCGTGCCCCCTGCGCAGGACACCGCCGCCGGGAGCGACGGTTCGTCCACGGCGGTCCGGCTGGCCGTCGGCACTGCCGTGGCCGTCGTCGTCCTGGCCGCCACCGGCTTCGCGCTCCGCCGCCGGGCCCGCCGGCGCTGACTCCCGGTCGAAGGATCCGCAGGTCAGCGGAACCGGCGGGCCCGAACCCACCGTCCCCCCTCTCAACCGGACGCCGCCACGGCGTCCGACGGGAGCAAGGGAGCGTCCGCGTATGAAGAAGGTCCTGATCACCGGTGGCGCGGGATACATCGGCAGCACCGTCGCGTCCGCACTGCTCGACCAGGGCATCACGCCGGTCGTGCTCGACGACCTCTCCACCGGCCGACCGGAGTTCGTCGAGGGCCGGGATTTCTACCGGGGCGACATCGCCGACGCGGACCTCCTGGACCGCGTCTTCGCCGAGCACCCCGACATCGGCGCCACCCTGCACTGCGCGGCCCGGATCGTGGTGCCGGAGTCGGTCGCCAAGCCGCTGTTCTACTACCGGGAGAACGTCGCCAAGACCGTCGAGCTGCTGGAGGGCCTCCAGCGCAACGGCTGTACCCGGGTCGTCTTCAGCAGCTCCGGCTCCATCTACGCGCCCACCCCGGACGCCCGGGTCGACGAGAGCTGCCCCGTCGCCGCCGGCAGCCCGTACGCGCGGACCAAGCAGATGATGGAGCTGGTCCTCCAGGACTGGACCCGGGGTGAGGGTGCCGAGGACCTCCGGGTCGTCGCGCTGCGCTACTTCAACCCGGTCGGCGCCGACCCGCGGCTGCGCACCGGGCTGCAGGACCTCCGGCCGACCCACGCCCTCGGCAAGCTGATCGAGGCCCATGCCGACGGCGTGCCGTTCACCGTCACCGGCGCGGACTGGGCGACCCGGGACGGCTCCGGCATCCGGGACTACATCCACGTGCAGGACGTCGCCGAGGCCCACGTCGCGGCGCTCACCCGGTTCGACGAGGTGATCAAGCCCGCGGCCGAGGACCGCTACCGGGTGATCAACATCGGCACCGGCGAGGGCACCACCGTCCGCGAGCTGATCGCGGCCTTCGAGGCCGCCGTCGGCGCCGAGGTCGAGGTCCGGGAGGCGGACCCCCGGCCCGGCGACGTGATCGGCTGCTACGCCGCCGTCGACACCGCCCGCGAACTCCTCGGCTGGACCGCGCGGCGCACCATCGCCGAGGCCGTCGCCGACGCCCTCGCCTGGCGCGCCAAGTGGACGGCGCACCTCGCCTCCGCCTGACGGGCGGCCGGCGCCTGACGGGCTCCGTTCCGGCCCGCGCAAGCCCCGCCCGGCGCCGGACGGGGCTTGCGCGGGCCGGAACCGCCGCACCCGCCCACCGCGTCCTCCGGCGAAGGCGAGAACCGGGCCGACGGCCGCGTGGGCGAGCCACCGGGCAACCCGCCGGCCGCGCCGGACCGTGGGGAGCGGAGTGGAGTACCCGGTGGGAGAGCGGGTGGCCGGAATCAGCTGGTGGACGTGGACGTGGAAACGCGCAGGGCGCTGATCGGACTCTGCGGGGCGGTCCCGCTGCTTCCGGTGGCGCTGGTCGCGATCCGGCTCGGCGGCTGGGACGACGGCACGACGGCACCCCGCCGGCGCTCCCGATGGTGCTGCTGCCCTACGCGGCGGTCGCCGGCCTGGTGGTGCCGGGTGTGCTGCTCGCCCTGCGCCCGTGGTGGGCGGCGGCCCTGGCCGGGCTGCCCGCCACCGGTCTGACGGACACCCACGCCGAACTCGGCCGGGGCGGTTCGCCCGCCCGGCCGGAGGACGATGCGGACTTCCCGCGCCTACCGCCGGTGATCCAGATCGGCCATGTCCTCCGTGGTGAAGGTTTGACCGCCGTGGCGGTGTCCGGGCACCGCGTGCCGGGTACGGATCACCGTGCGGTGGTGGCCGAACTCGCCGTGACGGGCTGAACGTCGAGCGGTCGGTGCGGCCTGCGCCGCGCCGGTCGTCGGCATGGCTCGGACCGGCCGGCCGCCCTTTGTGCACACGGAGAGCGACATGCCACAGGCGTCACTTCGGTCACAGAAATGATCACGATCATCACCCGATCGTGTTCGACATGACGTAGAGTCTGAATCGGCATGGACAGGCCAGGGGGCGCGTCCGAGTGCGTCGTCCGGCGGGGGCCGGGGGGCGACGGCCCGCGGCGCGGGCGGGGACGGGTCTTTCCGGCATGTCGCACAGCGGGCGAGGCTGCGGGCCGAGGGGGTGGATGCTGCGTGCGGATCGAGTCGGTGGTCGTGGTGGGTCGCGACGTGTCTGAACAGCTGCGGCGGCGAGACGATCTGTTCCACGATGTGGCCAGCTCTTTCCAAGGCCCCGGTGTTCTGGGCATGCTCGTGGGGGGCCTCCGGGGGGGCGCCGCCTTCGCCGGTCACGGTGACCGGGGTCGCTGTCGCAGCCCGGGTCACCGGCCGACGGAACCTCAGGGTGCCTGCGGCGAAAGCCTCTTACAGATCGGACGGTGTTCGCTGCCCTACCGTTCGCGGATGACCGACGACCCGGTCATCGCGCATTCCTCTCCCCGTTTCCTCCCGCCGGCCCCGTCCGGTGGTCGGGCGGCTGTTCAGAGCCCCGTCGACATTGTGGTCGCACCCGGCACCTCGTGACCGGAGCGGGCTCTTCCGGCTCATCGGCTGCGCGCCGCCGCGCGTTCGGCGGCCGACGCACCGTCGCGCAGTGGTCAATCTCACGTCAGCGCCCCAGGCGGCCCCGGCAGGTCTTCCTGGAGTCGAACGACGGCTCTGTGGAAGGGGGTTGCCGAATGTTGTCCAGACGTTCCGGCGCTCCGGAACCGGCCCTTCCGTCCTGCGGACCGGGCCCGGCCCGCAGGACGACGGGCTCGGGACACGGGGGCCCGACCATGCGTCGCGGACCGCCGGGCCGCCGCTCGTCCGCGACCGACCAGGCACCACCGGCACGATCGTGTTGCAGGCCCCACATTCCCATGTCGAATCGAGTGGCGTCCGACGATGCCCGCCGAGCAGCCGGGCAGGACAGGGCGGTACCGATTCCGAGTCGGAGGATACAGTGTCATTTCGGACTTACACGGCGCCCGGTCCTTCCCTGCAGTTATCCGACGAAGTCGTCCAGTTGGCGGCGCGTTCCGCCCAGTCGTGGCTCGACGGCCAGCTCGGTAGGAGTATGGATCTGGCTGCCGCCGCCACGGGCCGGGCGCAGGCCGGAGCGCCGGGCTCCTGCTCGCTGAAGGCGAGGATCTGGCACGCGACGCTGTTGACCCGCGTCCGCGGTCTGGGGGCGGCTACCAACATGCTCGCCGACGACACGTCACGTGTCCACGGATCGAACCAAGTTGAGAAGCGTGCCGCTCATTTGCTGTGCGAGGCGGAGCTGAGCCTGGCCAAGGGCGAGCTCGACCGGGCGGTCGCCTCGGCCCAGGCCGGTCTCCGGCTGGCCCAGCAGGCCGGCAACCGGTCGCTGAACCCGAGCGGGTTCCTCGTCATGGCGGTCAGTACGACCCGGCAGCTGGACCTCACCACCGCCCTCCAGTACGCGAACCGGCTGCGGGACCACGCCCTGCTCGGACGCGCGAACCTGATGGCCGGGCAGTGCGCCTGGGCCGTCGCCCAGGTGCTGGAGGCCCGGGACGGGACGGAGAGCATCGCCCACCTCCTGAAGGGGCTGGTGCACGACGGTGCGCTGGCCCGGGAGTTGCTGGTCTCGCAGCCGGCGGCGGCGGCCTGGCTGGTCCGCGCCGCGCAGCGGCTGTCGGACGACGAGATCGCTGTCCGGACGGTCACCCAGGTCAACGAACTGGCGGCGCGCAACCCCAGCTTCCGCACCGTCCAGGCGGCGTCCGCGCACGCCATCGGCCTGTTCGAGCGGAACGCCGCGGCCCTGGAGCGGGCCGCCGGCCTGCACCTGGACCGGTGGGCGCAGGCCTCCGCGCTGGAGGACGCGAGTGCGGTGC
The DNA here is from genome assembly GCF_040630735.1 of Kitasatospora sp. NPDC005748. Taxonomy (NCBI): domain Bacteria; kingdom Bacillati; phylum Actinomycetota; class Actinomycetes; order Kitasatosporales; family Streptomycetaceae; genus Kitasatospora; species Kitasatospora sp. NPDC005748. The sequence goes on along the minus strand of NZ_JBEXYD010000031.1, from coordinate 34,918 downwards.
GGTTCGCCCGCCGCTCCGAGCAGGACCAGGCCGTCGAGCTGCTGAAACGGGCGGCGGACGGCTACGGGGCGGTCGGTGCCTCCCGGGACGTCCTGCGGGTGCGCAGCAAGCTCAGGGAACTGGAGGGCAACAGCGGGCAGTTCTCGCGCCGCCCGAGCCGGACCAGAACGATGGCCAGCCAGTTGACCGACACCGAGTACGCGGTGGCGGAGCTGGTGAGCCAGGGACTCACCAACGGGCGGGTGGGGCGACAGCTCTTCATGTCCCCGCACACGGTGGCGTTCCATCTCAAGAAGATCTTCCGCAAGCTCGACGTCGCCTCCCGGGTGGAGCTGGCCGGCACCTGGAACCGGCTCGTGGAGGAGCGGACGACCGAATTGGGCGCGGAGTCCGCGTTCGTGCCCGAGGTACCGGCCGGGCGGTTGGCCGTGTGAGGCCCGCGCGCCGGTGCGACGGTGTGCGGACGTTCGCGGAACGGGCCCTTCCGACGGGGCCGCCGCGGCGTGCCGCCCGGCCGTCCGGGCCGGCGCGTGGGCCCGCCGCGCGGCTCCTCACGGGCCGGTGGCCACCCGCGCTACCAGACTGAGGGATGCCCGTCCGGGGCGCTTCTCCTTAGACTCGAAGAGCGTTGGAAAAGCAGTTCTCGGTGAATCGCTCAGGACAATCCAGGGGCCCTTTGTGTCTTCTCTTCTCCACATTGATTCGAGCATCCGCGCCACCGGCTCCGTGACGAGGCAGTTGTCGTCGTATTTCGCCACCCAGTGGCGCCAGAACCACCCCGGTGACGGTTACACCTACCGGGACCTGGCGGCCCAGCCGGTCCCGCACATCACCCACGCGGTGCGCGAGTCGCTCCTGGACCCCAGCCGTGACCACGGGCTGGCGCCGGCGGAGAAGGCGCTCACCGAGGCCGTGGTGGCCGAGGTCCGCGAGGCGAGCACGATCGTGCTCGGCGTCCCGATGTACAACTACGCCGTGCCGTCGACGATCAAGTCGTGGATCGACCTGCTGGTCAGCCCGGCCCACATGGTGCCCCCGGGCGCCGAGTCGGGCCCGCTGAGCGGCAAGACGGTCATCGTGGTCACCGCCCGCGGCGGCTCGTACGCGCCGGGCACGCCGCGGGAGGGCTGGGACCACCAGGAGCCCTACCTGCGCGCGGTGCTGAGCTCGATCGGCCTCGCCGACGACCTGAAGTTCGTGCACGCCGAGCTGACCCTCGCGGCGATCGTGCCGGCGATGGCGGCGCTCAAGCCGTTGGGCGAGCAGTCCCTGGCGAACGCCAACGAGACGCTCAAGAAGCTGGCTCTCTGATTCCACGGAACGGCCCGGCCGTCATTCGCGGCCGGCGGGAACATCGCGGCGGGCTTGTGCCGGATTCGCCGCGTGATTCGCCGTGCCCGCACACCGGTGCGGGCCCGGTGAATCCTCCGGGAAACGGCTCCGTACCGAATCGGCGGGGCTGCCGTTTTCGTGCGCAGGGATATTTCGACCCGAAACGGAGAAGGTGCGTCATGAGCGAGGCGATCTCTTACGAGGATGCCTGGGCGCGGACTGACAAGTTCGACCCGCCGGCGATATTCGACGAGCTGCGGAAGGAGCGCCCGCTGGCGCGGATGGTCTACCCCGACGGGCACGTCGGGTGGATCGCCACCAGCCACGAGCTCGCCCGGCAGGTCCTGAGCGACCCGAAGTTCAGCCACAACCTGGAGATCGGGCACTTCCCGGTCACCAAGTACGGTGGTCCGGTACCGCAGTTCCCGGCCATGCCCGGGATGTTCATCCACATGGACCCGCCGGAGCAGACCCGGTTCCGCAAGCTGCTGACGCGCGAGTTCACCGGGCGCACGATCAGCCAGCTGACGCCGCAGGTCGAGGCGGTGGCCGCCGAGCAGATCAAGGTCATGCGCGAGCACGGCAACTCCGCCGACCTGCTGGAGACCTTCGCCAACCCGCTGGTCCTGCGGGTGCTGTCGGACCTGATCGGCCTGCCCTACAGCGAGCGGGACCGCTACGCCGAGGCGCCTGCGGTCATGAACAACCCGTTCGGTGACGCGCAGGAGTCGATGGCCGCGTTCGCCCAGGTGGGCGCGTTCATCCACGAGACCATCGCGCGCAAGAAGGCGGAGCCCGGGGACGACATCCTGAGCCGGCTGATCGCCACCGGCGAGCTCAGCGACGAGGAGCTGGGCAACATCACCGCCCTGCTGCTGTTCGCCGGTTACGAGACCACGGAGGGCGCGCTGACGGTCGGCGTGTTCGCGCTGCTGCACCACCCGGAGCAGCTGGCCGCCCTGCGGGCCGACCCCTCGAAGATCGACGACGCGGTGGAGGAGATCCTCCGCTACATCACCGTCAACCAGTACGAGATCTTCCGGACCGCCCTGGAGGACCTCGAACTCGGCGGCCACGCCGTGAAGAAGGGCGAGACGGTCACCGTCTCGCTGCCGGCCGCCAACCGTGACCCGGCGAAGTTCGGCTGCCCCGCCGACCTCGACCTCTCCCGGGACACCGCGGGCCACGTGGCCTTCGGCTACGGCGTCCACCAGTGCATCGGCCAGAACCTGGCCCGACTGCAGCTGCGGGTCGGCCTGCGGGCCCTGTTGGAGGCCTTCCCCGACCTGCGCCTGGCGGTGCCGGCGGACGACGTCCCGCTGCGGACCCACGGGTCCGTCTTCGCTGTGAAGTCCCTGCCCGTTTCCTGGTAACTCCCTGCTCTCCGGAAGGAGTTCGCGGTAAGGTGCGCCCCGATCTGATCACCCCGCTCCCGGTCATCCTCCGGGAGAACGCGGTCCGTTTCACGGACAAGATCGCTTTCGAGGACGACCGGCACGCGGTCACCTACGGAGAGCTCGAAGCACGGACGCGGAGGCTGGCCGGTCACCTGGCCGGCCTCGGCGTCCGGCGCGGGGACCGGGTGGCACTCTGCCTCGGCAACTCCGTCGCCATGGTGGAGGGCTATCTCGCCGTCGTGCGGGCCGGCGGCATCGGTGTGCCGGTGAACCCGCGGGCGACGGCGGCCGAGACCGAGTACCTGCTGACCGACAGCGGCGCGGTCTTCGCGCTGACCGACACCGGTCACGCAGAAACGTTCCTGCGATTGCTGCCGGCCCCGGCCGGTGCGTCCGGCGTGCTGGTGGCCGGCCCGGCCCCGGCCCCGGCGGGCACCCTCTCCTTCGACGAACTCGCCGTCACCGAACCCGTCACCGAGGCCCCCGACGACCTCGGACTGGACGAGGTGGCCTGGATGTTCTACACCTCGGGCACCACCGGCCGGCCCAAGGGCGTGCTGTCCACCCAGCGCAACTGCCTCTGGTCCGTGGCCTCCTGCTACGTGCCCGTGCCGGGCCTGTCCGAGCACGACCGGGTGCTGTGGCCGCTGCCGCTCTTCCACAGCCTCTCGCACATCGCCTGCGTGCTCTCCGTCCCGGTGGCCGGCGCCACCGCCCGGATCATGGACGGCAGTTCCGCGGACGACATCCTGACCGCGCTCCGCGAGGACCGCTCCACCTTCCTCGCCGGCGTCCCCACCACCTACCACCACCTGGTCACCACCGCCCGGCGGACCGGTCTGTCGCTGCCCGACCTGCGGATCGGGCTGGTCGGCGGCGCCGTCACCGGCTCCGAACTGCGCCGCTCCTTCGAGGAGGGCTTCGGGGTGCCGCTGGTCGACGCCTACGGGAGCACCGAGACCTGCGGCGCGATCACCATCAACCCGCCGGACGCCGCCCGCGTCGAGGGCTCCTGCGGCCTGCCCGTGCCGGGCGTCGGCGTGCGGATCGTCGACCCGCGCACCGGCCTCGACGTCGCGGCCGGCGAGGAGGGCGAGGTCTGGGTCAGCGGACCGAACGTCATGGTCGGCTACCACAACAGCCCGGAGGCCACCGCCGCGGCGGTGCGGGACGGCTGGTTCCACACCGGCGACCTGGCCCGGCGGGACGAGGACGGGTACTTCACCATCTGCGGCCGCCTCAAGGACCTGGTCATCCGCGGCGGCGAGAACATCCACCCCGACGAGGTCGAAGCCGTCCTGCGCACCGTCGAGGGCGTGGCCGACGCCGGGGTCGCCGGGGTGGCGCACGACACGCTCGGCGAGGTGCCCGTCGCCTGGGTGGTCCCCGGGCCGGCCGGCCTCGACACCGCCGCGCTGATCGACCGCTGCCGCGAGCGGCTCTCCGCGTACAAGCTGCCCGAGCGGGTCTACGAGGTCGCCGGGATCCCCCGGACGGCCTCCGGGAAGATCGTCCGGCGCCTGCTGGCCGAGCAGCCCGCCCGGCTGCGCTACGCCGCCGACGGACACCATGACGCCCTGCTGGCACCGGCCTGGGTGCCGGCGCCGCCCGCACCCCCGGCGGCCGCCGGAACAGCCGCACCGGGCTGGGCGGTGGTCGGCCCGGCCGACGCGCTCGTCACCGGCCTGCGGGCCGCCGGTCTCGACGTCCGGCACCACCCCGACCTCGCGGCCCTGGACGCCGCCGTGGCCGCCGGCGAGCCGGCTCCCGGCGTGACCCTGCTCGACCCGGTGGCCACCGCCGCCGAGGGCCGTTCGTCGGCCACCCGGCCGGTCCCGGCCGGGGCCCGGCTGGTCCTGCTCACCCGCGGCGCGGTGACCGCCACCGAGGGGGACGCCGCGCCCGACCCCGCGGGCGTCCCGCTCTGGGCCGTCGCGCGCTCCGTCCAGGCCGGCAGTGACCGTCCCGAGGCCGTGACCGCCCTCGATCTCGACGCCCGGCCCGGCGCCGAGGTGTCCGCCCCGGAGCTGCTGGCCGCGGTCGCCTCCGGTGAACCCCAACTCGCCCTGCGGGCCGGGCAACCGCTGGTCCCACGACTGCTCCCGGTGCCGGTCGCCGACCGTCCGCTCGGCGCCGGCCCGGCCGGACTCGGCGCGACCGTGGTGGTCACCGGGGCCGACACCCCGGCCGGCGCCGCTCTGGTGCGCCACCTGACCACCGCGTACGGGGTGGAGCGGTTGCTGCTGGTCGACGCGCCGGATGCGGGCGAGCCGCTGGACGCCGACCTCCCCACCGGGCTGGACCTCTCCCGGGTGACCGCCGACGGCACGGACCGGGCCGCACTGCGGACGGCGCTGGCCGGCCTCGGCCACCCGGTCACCGCCGTCGTGCACGCCGCCGGGGACCAGGCCCTCGCCCGGGCCCTCGACGAGCTCACGGCCGACACCGGGCTCACCGCCTTCGTCGCCGTCACCGGCACCGCCGCCGTGCTCGGCTCCCCCGGGGCCCCGGACACCGCCGTCGCCGAGGCGCTGACGGAGGCACTGGCGCACAGCCGCCGGCTGCGCGGGCAGGCCGGCTCGGCCCTCGCCTGGAGCACCGGCTACCCGGTGGCCGACGCCGCCGAGGAGGCCGGGGCCCGGCACCTGCGGGACGGGCTCGCCGCCTTCGACCTGCTGATCGAGACCGGCGCCCCGGCGCTGGTGGCGCTGCGGACCGGCCCGCTCGACCCGGACGGCCGGGTGCCGGCGGTCCTGCGCGCCCTCGCGGCCACGCCGCCGCCCGCCGCCCGGCCCGACGAGACCGTCACCGCCGACCTGCGCGCCCGCCTGTCGGGCCTGGACGAGCGGGCCCAGCTCGCCCTGCTCGAAGAGCTGGTCCGCACCCAGGCCGCCGCCGTGCTGAACCGGCCCGGCACCGGCGCCGTCCCGGCCGGGCAGGCCTTCCGCGACCTGGGCCTCACCTCGCTCGCCGTCGTCGAACTGCGCGACCGGCTGACCGGGAGCACCGGGCTTCGCCTGCCCGCCACCGTGAGCTTCGACCACCCGACGCCGGAGGCGCTGGCGGCCCACCTGCGGGCCCGCGTCCTCGGCCTGCGGGAGGCCCTGGAGCCGGCCGGCCGGGCGGTGCCCGCCGATCCGGACGAGCCGATCGCGATCGTCGGCATGGCGTGCCGCCTGCCGGGCGGTGTGACCGGCCCGGAGGAACTGTGGCGGCTGGTCCGCGAGGGCCGGGAGGCCCTGTCCGGCTTCCCGGAGGACCGTGGCTGGGACTTGGACGCCCTGTTCTCCGGCGATCCGGAGCAGGCCGGCACCTCCACCGCCGACCGCGGCGGGTTCCTGCGCGACGCCGGTCTGTTCGACGCCGGGTTCTTCGGCATCAGCCCGCGGGAGGCGCTGGCGATGGACCCGCAGCAGCGGCTGCTGCTGGAGGCGTCCTGGGAGGCGATGGAGCGGGCCGGTATCGACCCGGCCGGTCTGAAGGGCGCGGACGTCGGGGTGTTCTCCGGCGTCATGGGCCAGAGCTACGGCGCGGGCGGCGCGGCGCCGGCGGAGCTGGAGGGCTTCACCGCCACCGGTACGGCGTCGAGCGTGGCCTCGGGCCGGGTCTCCTACGTGTTCGGGTTCGAGGGCCCGGCGGTGACGGTGGACACGGCGTGCTCGTCGTCGCTGGTGGCGATGCACCTGGCCGCGCAGGCGCTGCGGCGCGGGGAGTGCTCGCTGGCGCTGGCCGGCGGCGCGACCGTGATGGCGACCCCGGACACTTTCGTGGAGTTCTCGCGGCAGCGGGCGCTGGCGACGGACGGCCGCTGCAAGTCCTACGCGGACGCGGCGGACGGCACCGGCTGGGCCGAGGGCGCGGGCGTCGTGGTGCTGGAGCGGCTCTCCGAGGCGCGGGCCAACGGGCACCACGTGCTGGCCGTGCTGCGCGGCAGCGCGGTGAACCAGGACGGCGCGTCGAACGGTCTGACCGCGCCCAACGGCCTCTCCCAGCAGCGGGTGATCCGCAAGGCGCTGGCCAACGCGGGCCTGTCCACCGCCGAGGTGGACGTCGTCGAGGGGCACGGCACCGGCACGGTGCTGGGTGACCCGATCGAGGCGCAGGCCCTGCTGGCCACCTACGGTCAGGACCGGCCCGCCGAGCGGCCGCTGCGGCTCGGCTCGCTGAAGTCCAACATCGGCCACACCCAGGCCGCCGCCGGGGTCGCCGGTGTGATCAAGATGGTGCAGGCGCTGCGGCACGGCGTCATGCCGCCCACCCTGCACGTGGACGCGCCGTCCACCCAGGTGGACTGGTCGCTCGGCGCGGTGGAGCTGCTGACCGAGGCCCGGGACTGGCCGGAGACCGGGCGCCCCCGGCGGGCCGCCGTCTCCTCCTTCGGTGTCAGCGGCACCAACGCGCACCTGATCCTGGAGCAGGCCCCCGAGGAGGAGCCGGCCGAGGTCGAGGCCGGCCCCGCGGGTGTGCTGCCGCTGGTGGTCTCGGCGAAGAGCGCGGCCTCGCTGGCGGGCCAGGCCGGGCGGCTGGCGCCGTTGGTGACGGCCGGCGATCGGGCGGCCCTGGCCAGTGCGCTGGTCACCCGGCGGGCGCTGCTGGACGAGCGTGCCGTGGTGGTGGCCGGCACCTCGGAGGAGGCGCTGGCGGGGCTGGCCGCGTTGGCGCGCGGGGAGTCGGCGCCGGGGTTGGTGACGGGCAGTGTGTCCGGCGTGGGCCGGACAGTGCTGGTGTTCCCGGGGCAGGGTTCGCAGTGGGTCGGGATGGGGCGTGAACTGCTGGACGCCTCAACGGTGTTCGCGGAGCGCGTCGCGGAGTGCGCCCGGGCGCTGGAGTCGTTCGTCGACTGGTCGCTGGCGGAGGTGCTGCGCGGCGAGGCTCCGGCCGAGCTGCTGGACCGGGTGGACGTGCTCCAGCCGGCGAGTTTCGCGGTGATGGTCGGTCTGGCCGCCGTCTGGGCGTCGGTGGGTGTGGTGCCGGACGCGGTGGTCGGGCACTCGCAGGGTGAGATCGCGGCGGCCTGCGTGGCCGGTGCGCTGTCGTTGGAGGACGCCGCGCGGATCGTGGCGGTCCGCAGCCAGGTGATCGCCGGGAGCCTGGCCGGGCGCGGTGGGATGGCGTCGGTGGCGCTCTCCGAGAGCGAGGCTGTCGAGCGGCTGGTGCGCTGGGCGGACCGCGTCGAGGTCGCGGCCGTCAACGGCCCGGCCTCGGTGGTCATCGCGGGTGACGCCGAGGCGCTGGACGAGGCGCTGGAGGTCCTGGCGGCCGACGGGGTGCGGGTGCGTCGGGTGGCAGTGGACTACGCCTCGCACACCCGTCATGTGGAGGCGATCGAGGAGACCCTGGCGGAGGCCTTCGCGGACATTCGCAGCCAGGCCCCGCTGGTGCCGTTCCTCTCCACCGTCACGGGCGAGTGGATCGACGAGGCGGGCGTGCTGGACGGTGGGTACTGGTACCGCAACCTGCGCGGTCAGGTCCGGTTCGGCCCGGCGATCGCCGCGCTGTTGGACCAGGGTCACACGGTGTTCGTGGAGTCGAGCGCGCACCCGGTGCTGGTCCAGCCGGTCAGTGAGATCGTGGACGAGGCCGGGGGCGAGGCCCTGGTCACCGGGACGCTGCGGCGGGACGAGGGCGGCCTGCGCCGCCTGTTCGCCTCGATGGCCGAACTCTTCGTCCGCGGCGTGGCCGTGGACTGGACGGGCGTGCTGCCCACCGGCACCGCCCGCGTCGAGCTGCCGACCTACGCCTTCGACCACCGGCACTACTGGCTGCGGACCACCCGGGCCACCGACGCGGCCTCGCTCGGCCAGGCCGCCGCCGACCACCCGCTGATCGGCGCGATCGTCGGTGTGCCCGGCTCGGGCGGCTTCATGACCACCTCGCGGTGGTCGCTCGGTGCGCACCCGTGGCTCTCCGAGCACGTGGTCGGCGACACCGTCCCGGTACCCAGCGCGGCGCTGGTCGAGCTGGCCGTCCGGTTCGGCGACGAGGTCGGCACCCCGACCGTCGCGGAACTGACCGTCGACCGGCCGGTGGTGCTCCCGCTGCGCGGGGGGCGCGCCGTCCAGATGACCGTCGGAGCGGCCGACGACACCGGGCGGCGCGCTGTCGGGGTGTACTCCCGCGCGGACGACGCGCCGCTGGACGCGGAGTGGACGCGCCACGCCCACGGCACCCTGGCACCCGCCCCGGCGGACACCCGGACCGCCCGGCCCGCCGACGGCCCGGTGGCCGAGGTCTCGCTGGACGACGCGGCCGGCCCCGCCGACCGTTTCGGCCTGCACCCGGCGCTGCTGGACGCCGCCGTGCGCACCGCCCTCCCGGAGGGCGCGTTCGCCGCCGAGTGGCGCGGGGTGACCCTGCTGGCCTCGGGCGCCACCGAGCTGCTGGTCCGCACCTCCGGGACGACGGACGAGGGGGCCCGGCTGGAGCTGAGCGACCCGACCGGTGCGCCGGTGCTGATCGCCGATGCCGTCCTCGCCCGGCCCTACGCGCCGGAACAGAACGGTTTCGCAGGGGAGTTGACGCAGGACGCGCTGTTCCGGCTGGAGTGGTCCGAACTGCCGCTGCCCGCCGTGGCAGAGGCCGCCCCCGGTACCGCGACGATCGCGACCGCCGGGGACGTCGAGACCCTCGCCGCGTCCGACGGTCCGGCCCCGGAGGTGCTGCGGTACGCCGTGGAGCACCCGGGGGGTGACCCCCGGGCCGCCGTGGCCGCCGCGCTGGCCGTCCTCCAGGCCTGGCTGTCCGCCCCCGCGCTGGCGCAGTCCCGGCTGGTCGTCTCGGTCGGCGGGGACGTGACCGACCTCGCGACCGCCGCCGTGTCCGGTCTGCTGCGCTCGGCGCAGTCCGAGCACCCGGACCGCATCGTGATCGCCGAACTCGACGACTCCGCCGCCGTGTTGCTGCCGGCCGTGCTGGCCAGTGGCGAACCGCGGGTGCGGGTCCGGGCGGGTCTGGCCGAGGTGCCCCGGCTGGTCCGGGCCACCGTCCCGGAGCGCACCACGGGGACGCCCGGAGCCGGGACCGCCGAAGCCGGGACGCCCGGAGCCGAGGCGCCCGGAGCCGGGACCGCCGCGGGCCTCGACCCCGCCGGGACCGTCCTGGTCACCGGCGGGACCGGGACGCTCGGCGCCCTGGTCGCCCGGCACCTGGTCACCGCGCACGCCGCCCGCCACCTGCTGCTGGTCAGCCGCCGCGGCCCCGCCGCCGAGGGCGCGCAGGCGCTGCGCGAGGAACTCGCCGCGCTGGGCGCCACCGTCACCGTCGCCGCCTGCGACACCGCCGACCGCGCCCAGCTCGCCGCGCTCCTCGCGGCGGTACCGGCCGAGCACCCGCTGACCGCCGTCGTGCACACCGCCGGCGTCCTGGACGACGGCGTGGTCACCGCGCTGACCCCGGACCGGGTCGACACCGTGCTGCGGCCCAAGCTGGACGCCGCGCTCCACCTGCACGAGCTCACCCGGGGCCTGGACCTCGCCGCCTTCGTGCTGTTCTCCTCGGCCGCCGGCGTCCTGGGCAACCCCGGCCAGGGCAACTACGCGGCGGCCAACGCCTGCCTGGACGCCCTGGCCGAGCTGCGCCGCGGGCTCGGCCTGCCCGGCGTCTCGCTCGCCTGGGGCTACTGGAGCCAGGCCAGCGGCATGACCCGCCACCTCGGCACCGCCGACCTCCGGCGCACCAGGCGGCTGGGCATGGCCGGGCTGTCCGACGCCGAGGGGATGGCCCTGCTGGACGCCGCCCTGCGCGCCGGCGCCGGGACGCCCGCCGCCCTGGTGGCCGCCAGGTTCGACCTGCCCGCCCTGCGCGCGGCCGCCCGCAGCGGCCCCGTGGCACCGCTGCTGCGCGGCCTGGCACCGGCCGGACGGCGGACCGTCCGCGCCGCCGCCGGCCCCGACACCGGCTCCCTGCGGGACCGGCTCGCCCGGCTGGGCGAGGCCGAGCGGACCGAGCAACTGGTGGCCCTGGTGCGCCGGCACGCCGCCGAGGTGCTCGGCCACGCCGCCCCCGACGCCGTCCGGGCCGACCGGGCCTTCAAGGAGGCCGGTTTCGACTCGCTGACCGCCGTGGAGCTGCGGAACCGGCTGGCCTCCGCGAGCGAACTCACGCTCTCCTCGACCATCGTCTTCGACTACCCGAAGCCGGTCGCCCTCGCCGAGCACCTGCGCGTCAGGCTGTTCGGCAGCACCGCCCCGGACGGCGCCGGGACGGGCCGAGCGAGCGCCGCGGCCGTCGACCCCGACGAGCCGATCGCGATCGTGGCGATGTCCTGCCGCTTCCCGGGCGGGGTGCACAGCCCCGAGGACCTCTGGCGGCTGGTGGCCGACGGGGTCGACGCCGTCACCGAGTTCCCCGAGGACCGCGGCTGGGACATCGAGCGGCACTACGACGCCGACCCGGACAGCGCGGGCAAGACCTACGTCCGCCACGCCGCCTTCCTCGACGACGCCACCGGGTTCGACGCCGGCTTCTTCGGCATCTCGCCGAACGAGGCGCTGGCGATGGACCCGCAGCAGCGGCTGCTGCTGGAGACCTCCTGGGAGGCCTTCGAACGCGCCGCGATCGACCCCACCGGCCTGGGCGGCCAGGACATCGGCGTCTTCGTCGGCGTCAACAGCCACGACTACACCGTGCGGATGCACCAGGCGGCCGGCGTCGAGGGCTTCCGGCTCACCGGCGGCTCCGGCAGCGTCCTGTCGGGCCGCGTCGCCTACCAGTTCGGCTTCGAGGGCCCGGCCGTCACGGTCGACACCGCCTGCTCCTCCTCACTGGTCGCCCTGCACCTCGCGGCCCAGGCGCTGCGCCGGGGCGAGTGCTCGATGGCGCTGGCCGGCGGCGTGATGGTGATGGGCAACCTGGAGACCTTCGTGGAGTTCTCCCGGCAGCGCGGGCTGGCCCCGGACGGCCGCTGCAAGGCCTTCGCGGACGGCGCGGACGGCACCGGCTGGGCCGAGGGCGTCGGCGTGCTGCTCGTCGAGCGGCTCTCCGAGGCGCGCCGGCGCGGCCACCAGGTCCTGGCGGTGATCAGCGGCAGCGCGGTCAACCAGGACGGCGCGTCCAACGGTCTGACCGCGCCGAACGGGCTCTCCCAGCAGCGGGTGATCCGCACGGCGCTGGCGAACGCGGGCCTCTCGCCGGCCGAGGTGGACGCGGTCGAGGCGCACGGCACCGGCACGGTCCTCGGCGACCCGATCGAGGCGCAGGCGCTGCTGGCCACGTACGGGCAGGACCGTGTGGACGGGCAGGAGCCGCTCTGGCTCGGCTCGGTCAAGTCGAACATCGGCCACACCCAGGCCGCGGCCGGGGTGGCCGGGGTGATCAAGATGGTGATGGCCATCCGGCACGGCGTCCTGCCCCGGACGCTGCACGTGGACCGGCCCTCGACCCATGTGGACTGGTCGGTGGGCGCGGTCGAGCTGCTGACCGAGGCCCGGGACTGGCCGGAGACCGGCCGCCCGCGCCGCGCGGGGGTGTCCTCCTTCGGCATCGGCGGGACCAACGCGCACGTCCTGGTGCAGCAGGCGCCGGCCGACGCCGCCGCCGTGCCGGAGCCCGCGCCGCCGCAGGACCCGACCGACGCCGCCCAGGCGCCGCCCGTGCTCGTCCCGGTGCCGGTCTCGGCCAGGTCGGCGGCCGCGCTGCGCGGCCAGGCGGGCCGGCTCGCCCGCTTCGTCGACGACCGGTCCGACGTCCCGCCGGCCGGGACGGCCCACGCGCTCGCCACCGCCCGGGCCGGGCTCGACCACCGCGCGGTGCTGCTGGCGGGTGACCGCCGGCAGCTGGCCGACGCCCTGCGCGCCCTCGAAGCGGGCACGCCCGACGCCACGACCGTGGTCGGCAACGCCGCCGCCGCCGACGGCAGGCTGGCCTTCCTCTTCACCGGGCAGGGCAGCCAGTGGGCCGGGATGGGCCGCCGCCTCGCCGAGGCCTTCCCGGTCTTCCGGGACGCCTTCGCCGCCGCCTGCGCCGCCGTCGAGCGGCACCTGGACGGCGCGTCGACGCGCCCGCTGCACGAGATCGTCTTCGCCGACCCCGGTACGGCGGAGGCCGCGCTGCTCGACGAGACCCTGTACACCCAGGCCGGTCTCTTCGCCCTGGAGACGGCGCTGTTCCGGCTCTTCACCTCCTGGGGCGTACGGCCCGACCTGCTGGCAGGGCACTCGATCGGCGAGCTCGCCGCCGCCCACGCCGCCGGCATCCTCGACCTCGCCTCGGCGGGCGAACTGGTCGCCGCCCGAGGGCGGTTGATGCAGGCACTGCCGGCCGGCGGCGCGATGGTCGCGGTGCGGGCGACCGAGGCCGACGTCGCGCCGCTGCTGGCCGGCGCGGCGGGCGTGGTCGGTGTCGCGGCGGTCAACGGCCCCGACTCGCTGGTGCTCTCCGGCGCCGAGGACGCGGTGCTCGCCGTCGCGGCCGAGCTGGCCCGGACCGGTCACAAGACCCGGCGGCTCACCGTCAGCCACGCCTTCCACTCGGCCCTGATGGAGCCGATGCTGGCGGAGTTCGAGGCGGTCGCGGCCAAGCTGAGGTACCGGCCGGGCAGCATCCCCGTGGTCTCCACCGTCACCGGCCGGCTCGCCGAGGAGGGGCACTTCGGGACGGCGGCGTACTGGGTCGACCAGGTGCGCGACGCCGTCCGGTTCGGCGACGCGGTCACCGCGCTGCGCGACCAGGGCGCCGCGACCTACCTCGAACTCGGCCCGGGCGGGGTGCTCACCGCGATGGCGCTCGGCACGCTCGGCGAGCGGCCGGCCGGCGGCTGCGTCGCCACCCTGCGCGGCGACACCCCCGACGACACCGCCGTCCTCACCGCGCTCGCCGAACTGCACGTGCGCGGCGTGGACGTGGACTGGCCCGCCGTCCTCGGCCGGCCGGTCACGGCGGTCGGCGCCGAACTGCCCACCTACGCCTTCCAGCACGAGCGGTACTGGGTCGAGAGCGGCGCCGCCGCGGACGCCGAGGCACTCGGTGCCCGCAGCACCGGGCACCCGCTGCTCGGCACCGTCGTCGACGTCCCCGGCGAGGACGGCGGCACCGGCGTCGTGCTCACCGGGCGGCTGACCCGGCGCAGCCGGGGCCTGCTGGTCGACCCGGCCGGCGCCGGTGACACCGCCGTCCCGGCGGCCGTGCTGCTGGACCTGCTCGTCCTGGCCGGCAGCGAGGCCGCCAGCGGCGCCGTCCGGCAGCTCACCGTGGCGACGCCGCTGGTCCTGCCCGGCCACGGGGACCTCCAGCTGCGGGTCTCGGTGGAGGCCCCGGGCACGGACGGCCTGCGCCGCGCCGGGGTGCACTCCCGGCCGGCCGGCCCGGAGCAGGGCCCGTGGGTCTGCCATGCCCGCGCCCTGCTGGCCCCCGGGCTGCCGCAGCCCGGCTTCGACCTGCGGGACTGGCCGTCCGCCGAGGACGCGGCGGACACCGGCGAGGCGGCGGACACCGCCGAGGCCGCGGACACCGCGTCCCCCGCCGCGAAGGTGGCCGGCGTCCGCAGGCTCTGGCAGCGCGACGGCGGGCTCCTCGCCGACATCGAGCTGCCCGCCGAACTCCTGGCCGAGGCGCAGGCGTTCACGCTCCACCCGGCACTCTTCGACACCGCGCTGAAGGTCCTCGCCGCGCACACCGGAGGCGACGCCGACGGGCGCGACCGCGAGCCGGCCGCCTGCGCCGAACTCGCCGTGTACGCGGAGGGCGCCGCCACCCTGCGGCTGCGGATCACCCCGGCCGAGGGCGGCCGCCACCTGCTGGAGCTGGCCGACGCGGAGGGCGAACCGGTCGCCACCATCGGGCCGTTGACGTCGGCGGGCACCGACGGGGCCACCCGTGCCGACGCCGTTCCGGCGGCCCCGGCGGACGCCCCGCTGGCCCGGCGCGTGGTGCGGCGCGGTGCGGCGGCCGGTGGTTCGACGGCCGCCCGCCTCGCCGACCTCGCCCCGGCGGAACAGCACCGCCGGCTGATGGCGCTGGTGCAGGAGAGCGCCGCCGCCGTCCTGGGCCACCAGGGCGCCGACTCCTTCGACGCCGGCCAGCCGTTCCGCGAGCTCGGCTTCGACTCGCTCAGCGCCGTCAAACTCCGCAACCGGCTGCAGGACTTCACCGGCCTGTCCCTGCCGACCAGCCTGGTCTTCGACTACCCGACCCCGGCCGCACTGGCGGACCACCTGCGCGGCGAACTGCTCGGCGAGCGGCCGGCGGACGGGCAGGCGGCCACGGCGGCCGCCACCGACCCGGACGAGCCGATCGCCATCATCGCCATGAGCACCCGGCTGCCGGGCGGCGTGAACACCCCCGAGGAGCTCTGGACCATGGTCGCGGAGGGGCGGGACGGGCTCTCCGCCTTCCCCACCGACCGGGACTGGGACGTCGACAAGCTGTACCACCCGGACCCGGCCCACCCGGGCACCAGCTACACCCGGGTCGGCGGATTCCTGCACGACGCGGCCCAGTTCGACGCCGGGCTGTTCGGCATCTCGCCGCGTGAGGCACTCGCCATGGACCCGCAGCAGCGGCTGCTGCTGGAGACCTCCTGGGAGGCGCTGGAGCGGGCCGGGATCGACCCGCTCTCCACCCGGGGCCGCGACATCGGCGTCTTCACCGGCATCGTCCACCACGACTACGTGACCCGGCTGCGGCAGGTGCCCGACGACGTGCAGGGCTACGTGATGACCGGGACGTCCTCCAGCGTCGCCTCGGGCCGGGTGTCCTACGTGTTCGGCTTCGAGGGCCCGGCGGTCACCGTGGACACGGCCTGCTCGTCGTCGCTGGTGGCGATGCACCTGGCCGCGCAGGCGCTGCGGCGCGGCGAGTGCTCGATGGCACTGGCCGGCGGGGCGACCGTGATGTCCAGCCCGGACGCCTTCCTGGAGTTCTCGCGCCAGCGCGGCCTCTCCGCCGACGGGCGCTGCAAGGCCTACTCGGCGACGGCCGACGGCACCGGCTGGGCCGAGGGTGTGGGCGTCGTGGTGCTGGAGCGGCTCTCCGAGGCGCGGCGCAACGGGCACCGGATCCTGGCCGTACTGCGCGGCAGCGCGGTGAACCAGGACGGCGCGTCGAACGGCCTGACCGCGCCCAACGGCCCCTCGCAGCAGCGGGTGATCCGCCGGGCGCTGGCGAACGCGGGCCTGAGCGCCGCCGAGGTGGACGTGGTCGAGGGCCACGGCACCGGCACCTCGCTGGGCGACCCGATCGAGGTCCAGGCCCTGCTGGCCACCTACGGCCAGGACCGGCCCGCCGACCGGCCGCTGCGGCTCGGCTCGCTGAAGTCCAACATCGGCCACACCCAGGCGGCGGCGGGTGTCTCCGGCGTGATCAAGATGGTGGAGGCGATGCGGCACGGCGTGATGCCCGCGACCCTGCACGTCACCGAGCCGACCCCGCAGGTGGACTGGGCGGCGGGCGCCGTCGAGCTGCTCACCGAGGCGCGGGAGTGGCCGCGCGACGGCCGGCCGCGCCGCGCGGCGGTCTCGTCGTTCGGTGCGAGCGGGACCAACGCGCACGTGATCCTGGAGGAGGGCCCCGAGCCGGTCCCGGCGGGGCCGGCCGACGGGCCCGCGCCGGACGCGGTGGTGCCGCTGGTGGTGTCGGCGCGGAGCGCCGCCTCGCTGGCGGGCCAGGCCGGCCGGCTGGTGGCCTTCGTGGAGTCGGCGCAGGCCGCGCCGCTCACCGGAGTCGCCGGGGCACTGATCGCGCGGCGGGCGGTGCTCGCCGAGCGCGCGGTGGTGGTGGCCGGTTCGCGGTCCGAGGCGCTGGCCGGGCTGGCCGCGCTGGCCCGGGGCGAGCGCAGCCCCGCCGTGGTGACCGGGACCGCCGCGTCCTCCGGCGGACCGGGCCGCACCGTGCTGGTCTTCCCGGGACAGGGTTCGCAGTGGGTCGGGATGGGGCGTGAACTGCTGGACGCCTCCCCGGTGTTCGCCGAGCGGGTGGCGGCGTGCGCCCGGGCGCTGGACCCGTTCGTCGACTGGTCGCTGGTGGACGTGCTGCGCGGGGACGCGCCGGCCGAGCTGCTGGACCGGGTGGACGTGCTCCAGCCGGCGAGCTTCGCCGTGATGGTCGGCCTGGCCGCCGTCTGGGCCTCGGTCGGCGTGCTGCCGGACGCCGTGCTGGGCCACTCGCAGGGCGAGATCGCGGCGGCCTGCGTGGCCGGTGCGCTCTCCCTGGAGGACGCCGCGCGGATCGTCGCGGTGCGCAGCCAGGTGATCGCCGGCAGCCTCGCCGGGCGCGGCGGGATGGCCTCGGCGGCCCTCTCCGAGGCCGACGCGCTGGTCCGGCTGGCGCCGTGGGCGGACCGGGTGGAGGTCGCCGCGGTCAACAGTCCGACGTCCGTGGTGGTGGCCGGTGACGCCGAGGCGCTGGACGAGGCGCTGGAGGTCCTGGCGGCCGACGGGGTCCGGGTGCGCCGGGTCGCGGTGGACTACGCCTCCCACACCCGCCACGTCGAGGCGATCGAGGACACCCTGGCGAAGGCCTTCGCGGACATCCGCAGCCAGGCCCCGCTGGTCCCGTTCTTCTCCACCGTCACGGGCGAGTGGATCGACGAGGCCGGCGTACTGGACGGCGGCTACTGGTACCGCAACCTGCGCGGCCAGGTCCGCTTCGGCCCCGCCGTCGCCGCCCTGCTCGGCCAGGGCCACACCGTCTTCGTCGAGGCCAGCGCGCACCCCGTACTGGTCCAGCCGGTCAACGAGATCTTCGACACCGCCGAGGACGACAGCGTCCGGCTGCGCGCCGTCGTCGGCGGCACGCTCCGCCGCGAGGAGGGCGGGCCGCGCCGGCTGCTGGCCTCGATGGCCGAACTCTTCGTCCGGGGCGTCGCCGTGGACTGGACCGGCATCCTGCCCGCCGGGGCCGACGCCCCGCTGGCGGAGCTGCCGACCTACGCCTTCGACCGCCGGCACTTCTGGCTCCAGGAGGGCGGGACGCCCGACGACGACGCCGCCTCGGCGGCCGAGGGCGCGGACGCCGACTTCTGGGCGGCCGTGGAGCAGACCGACCCCGACTCGCTCGCCCGGCTGCTCGACCTGGCCGCGGCCGACCAGCGCGAGGCGCTGCGCACGCTGACCCCCGTCCTGGCCGACTGGCGGGGCCGGCGGCGGCGCCGGTCCAGCGCCGAGAAGCTGCGCTACAACGTCACCTGGCGGCCGCTCGAACGCGAGGCCGTCGGTGTGCCGGGCGGGCGGTGGCTGGTGGTCGTCCCGTCCGGGCGACCGGCGGACGCACCCGTCGACGGCCTGCCGGCCGCGCTGGCCGCGCAGGGGCTCGACCTCGTCACCCTGGAGGTCGCGGCCGAGGAGACCACCCGTGCCCGCCTCACCGAACGGCTGACCGCCGTGCTGGCCGAGCAGGACGTGACCGGCGTGCTCTCGCTGCTCGCGCTCGACCCGGGGACCACCGGGCCGGACGTGAGCGCCACGGTGGCCACCCTCGCGCTGATCCAGGCGCTCGGCGACGCCGCGCCCGGCCGCCCGCTCTGGTGCCTCACCCGGGGCGCCGTGAACATCGGGATCCAGGACACCCTCACCGCACCGGCGCAGGCCGCGCTGTGGGGCCTGGGCCGGGCCGCCGCGCTGGAGTTCCCCGACCGCTGGGGCGGTCTGATCGACCTGCCCGCCGCGCACGACGCCCGGACGGCGCAGTACCTGCTCGGCGCGCTGAACGGCGCCGCCGGCGACGACCAGCTCGCCGTCCGCCGCTCCGGTGTCTACAGCCGCCGGCTGGTCCGCAAGGCCGCGCCGGAGCCCACCACGGGCGGCTGGCAGCCGAGCGGCACCGTGCTGGTGACCGGCGGCGCCGAGGGGCTCGGCCGCAACGCCTCGCTCTGGCTGGCGGAGTCCGGCGCGAGCCGGCTGATCGTCACCACCGGCCCCCGGACGGCCGAGGAGGACCTGGCCGGGCTGCGGGCGGAACTCGCCGCACTGGGCACCGGCACCACCGTGGTGGCCTGCGCCGACGCCGACCGGGACGCACTCGCCCGGCTGGTCGCCGAGGCGCCCGCGGACCAGCCGCTCACCGCCGTGCTGCACGCGGCCGACATGGCCTGGACCGGCTCCGTCACCGACACCGGCGCGGCGGACCTCGCCGAGGTCTTCGCCGCCAAGGTGGACACCGCCTTCTGGCTCGACGAGCTGTTCGCCGACACCCCGCTCGACGCGTTCGTCGTCTTCTCCTCGATCGCCAGCGTCTGGGGCGGCGGCGGGCAGGGCGTCTCCGGCGCGGCCAACACCGTGCTGGACGCGCTGGTCGAGTGGCGTCGCGGACGCGGCCTGCGGGCGACCTCGATCGCCTGGGGCGCCCTCGACCAGGTCGGCGCCGGGATGGACGAGGCGACCCTCGCCCAGCTGCGCCGCCGGGGTGTCCTGCCGATGGCTCCGCAGGTCGCGATGACCGCCTTCGAACAGGCGGTGCGGGCGCACGAGAAGTTCGTCACGGTGGCCGACATGGACTGGGACGCCTTCATCCCGGCGTTCACCTCCGTCCGGGCCAGCCCGCTCTTCGCCGACCTCCCCGAGGCCGACGCCGCGCTGCGGGCCTCCCAGCCGGACAGCGGGAACAGCGACACCACCTCCTCGCTGGTGGACTCGCTGCGGGCCGTCCCGGAGGCGGAGCAGGGCCGGATCCTGCTGAAGCTGGTCTGCGGCCACGCCGCGACCGTCCTCGGCCACAGCGGCGCCGAGAGCATCGGCCCGCTGCAGGCCTTCCAGGAGGTCGGCTTCGACTCGCTGGCCGCCGTCAACCTGCGCAACAGCCTGCACGTCGCCACCGGCCTGCGGCTGCCCGCGACCCTGATCTTCGACTACCCCACCCCGGACGCCCTCGTCGGCTACCTGCGCGCCGAACTCCTGCGGGACACCGGCGACGACCTCGACGGGCGGGAGGACGACCTGCGGCGCGCGCTCGCGGACGTCCCGTTCGCCCGCTTCAAGGAGGCCGGCCTCCTGGACACCCTGCTCGCCCTCGTCGAGACCGAGGACGCCCCCGCGCCCGACGCGGCGGCCGAACCGGCCGAGGACGACGCCGACCTGATCGATGCCATGGACGTCGCCGACCTGGTGCAGCGCGCCCTCGGCCGGAACTGACCCGGACGCCCGGCGACCACCGGTTCCACCCCGAACCGCCCTGAACTGCCCTGAACCGCCCCGATGACCCGGTACGACCAGCTGACCACTGACAGCGGACTGACACGGAGGACGTAGGAACATGACGACGCCGGACGAGCAGATCGTCAACGCACTTCGTGCCTCGCTGAAGGAGAACGCGCGGCTCCAGCAGGAGAACCAGAAGCTCCTGGAGGCCCCCGCCGAGCCCATCGCCATCGTGTCGATGGCCTGCCGGTACGCGGGCGGGATCCGCACCCCCGAGGACCTCTGGCGGGTCGTCACCGACGGCACCGACGTGTACACCGCGTTCCCCGAGGACCGGGGCTGGGACCTCGAAGGCCTCTACCACCCGGACCCGGACAACCCCGGCACCACCTACGTCCGCGAGGGCGCGTTCCTGCACGACGCCGGCCAGTTCGACGCCGGGTTCTTCGGCATCTCGCCGCGCGAGGCGCTCGCCATGGACCCGCAGCAGCGGCAGCTGCTGGAGGTGTCCTGGGAGGCCCTGGAGCGGGCCGGCATCGCCCCGCACTCCGTCCGGGGCACCGACATCGGCGTGTTCGCCGGCATCGTGCACCAGGACTACGCCCCGGACCTCAGCGGCTACGAGGGCTTCCTCAGCCTGGAGCGGGCCCTGGGCACCGCCGGCGGTGTCGCCTCCGGCCGGGTCGCCTACTCGCTCGGGCTGGAGGGCCCGGCGGTCACCGTCGACACCATGTGCTCCTCGTCGCTGGTCGCCATCCACCTGGCCGCCCAGGCGCTGCGCCGCGGCGAGTGCTCGATGGCGCTGGCCGGCGGTGCGACCGTGATGTCCACCCCGGGCGGCTTCGTGGGCTTCGCCCGCCAGCGCGGCCTGGCCTTCGACGGCCGCTGCAAGTCCTACGCGGCCTGCGCCGACGGCTCCAGCTGGGCCGAGGGCGCCGGTGTCATCCTGCTGGAGAAGCTCTCCCGGGCCAGGGAGCTCGGCCACCGCGTGCTGGCGGTGGTCCGGGGCTCCGCGCTCAACCAGGACGGCGCCTCCAACGGTCTGACCGCGCCCAACGGCCCCGCCCAGCAGCGGGTCATCCGCAAGGCGCTGGACAGCGCCAACCTGTCCACGGGCGACATCGACATGGTCGAGGGCCACGGCACCGGCACCGTCCTCGGCGACCCGATCGAGGCGCAGGCGCTGCTGGCCACGTACGGGCAGGACCGCGTGGACGGCCGGGAACCGCTGCGGCTCGGCTCGGTCAAGTCGGTGATCGGCCACACCCAGGCGGCGTCCGGGGTCGCCGGTGTGATCAACATGGTGCAGGCGCTGCGGCACGGCGTGATGCCGGCCACCCGGCACGTCGACGCGCCCACCCCGCAGGTGGACTGGACGGCGGGCGCCGTCGAGCTGCTGACCGAGACCCGGCCCTGGCCGGAGACCGGGCGGCCGCGCCGGGCCGGGGTCTCCTCCTTCGGCGCCAGCGGCACCAACGCGCACCTGATCCTGGAGCAGGTGCCCGAGGAGGAGCCCGCCCAGGCCGGGGCCGCGCCCGACGCCGTGGTGCCGCTGGTGGTCTCGGCGGCCTCCGAGGGGTCCCTGACGGGCCAGGCCGAGCGGCTGGTCTCCTTCCTCGACGCCGCGGAGGGGGTCTCCCTCGCCGGTGTGGCGGGGACGCTGGCCACCCGGCGCGCGGTGCTCGGCGAGCGGGCGGTGCTGGTGGCCGGTTCGCGGGACGAGGCGCTGGCCGGGCTGGCCGCGCTGGCCCGCGGCGAATCCGCCGCCGGGCTGGTGACGGGGAGCGCGACCGGGGCGGGCAAGCTCGTCCTGGTCTTCCCGGGGCAGGGTTCGCAGTGGGTCGGCATGGGCCGTGAACTGCTGGACTCCTCCCCGGTGTTCGCCGCGCGCGTCGCGGAGTGCGCGGCGGCGCTGGAGCGCTGGGTGGACTGGTCGCTGGAGGACGTGCTGCGCGGCGAGGCCCCGGCCGAGCTGCTGGACCGCGTCGACGTGCTCCAGCCGGCCAGCTTCGCGGTGATGGTCGGTCTGGCCGCCGTCTGGGCGTCCGTGGGCGTGCTGCCGGATGCGGTGGTCGGGCACTCCCAGGGCGAGATCGCGGCGGCCTGCGTGGCCGGTGCGCTGTCGCTGGAGGATGCGGCGCGGATCGTGGCGGTGCGCAGCCAGGTGATCGCGGGCAGCCTCGCCGGGCGCGGCGGGATGGCCTCGGTGGCGCTCTCCGAGACCGACGCCGTCGAGCGGCTGGAGCGCTGGGCGGACCGCGTCGAGGTCGCCGCCGTCAACGGCCCGGCGTCCGTGGTGGTCGCCGGTGACGCCGAGGCCCTCGACGAGGCCCTCGACGCGCTGGAGGACCAGGGCGTGCGGGTGCGGCGGATCGCGGTGGACTACGCCTCCCACTCCCGGCACGTCGAGGCGATCCAGGAGACCCTCGGCGAGGCCTTCGCGGACATCCGCAGCCAGGCCCCGCTGGTCCCGTTCCTCTCCACCGTCACCGGCGAGTGGATCGACGGGGCGGGCGTGCTGGACGGCGGCTACTGGTACCGCAACCTGCGCGGCCAGGTCCGCTTCGGCCCGGCTATCACCGCGCTGCTCGGCGCGGGCCACACCGTCTTCGTCGAGTCCAGCGCCCACCCGGTACTGGTCCAGCCGATCAGCGAGCTGGTGGACGCCGCCGACGCCTCGGCCGTGGTCACCGGCTCGCTGCGGCGGGACGAGGGCGGCCCGCGCCGCCTGCTGACCTCGATGGCCGAACTCTTCGTCCGGGGCGTCGCCGTGGACTGGACCGGCCAGCTGCCGGCCGGGGCCGACACCGCCCTGGTCGACCTGCCGACCTACGCCTTCGACCACCAGCACTACTGGCTCCAGCTGACCGGATCCGCCACCGACGCCGCCTCGCTGGGCCTCACCGGCACCGACCACCCGCTGCTCGGGGCGGTGGTGCGGCTGCCGCAGTCGGACGGGCTGGTCTTCACCTCCCGGCTGTCGCTGCGCACCCACCCCTGGCTCGCCGACCACGCCATGCAGGGCGTGGTGATCGTCCCCGGCACCGTCTACGTCGACCTGGCGGTGCGCGCGGGCGACGAGTTCGGCTGCGGCATCCTCGAAGAGCTGGTCATCGAGGCCCCGCTGGTGCTGCCCGAGCAGGGCGGCGTGCGGGTCCAGGTCGCCGTCGGCGGCCCCGGCCCGACCGGCTCCCGCACGGTGGACGTCTACTCCCTGCGCGAGGACGCCGCCGGCGAGGACGGCGACGGCGAGTGGACCAGGCACGCGACCGGTCTGCTCTCGTCCGCCGCCCCGAGCGGCAGCACCACGCCCGCCGTGGACTTCGCCGCCTGGCCGCCGGCCGGCGCCGAGCCCGTGGAGATCGAGGACTTCTACACCGACCTGGTCGTCCGCGGCTACTCCTACGGCCCGGCGTTCCAGGGCCTGCGGGCGGTCTGGCGGCGCGGCGAGGAGCTCTTCGCCGAGGCCGTGCTGCCGCCGGAGCAGCGGGAGCACGCCGACCGGTTCGGGATCCACCCCGCCCTGCTGGACGCCGCCCTGCACACCAACGCGTTCACCAACCCGGAGGACGGCCGCAACGTGCTGCCGTTCGCCTGGAACGGGCTGGTGCTGCACGCGCTGGGCGCCTCCGCGCTGCGGGTGCGAGTCGCCCCCCGGGGCACCGACGCGCTGTCCTTCCAGGCCGCCGACGAGGCCGGCGAGCTGGTCCTGACGATGGACTCGCTGGTCTCGCTGCCGGTCTCCGCCGAGCAGTTGGGCAGCGCGGCCGGCCAGGACGGCCGGGACTCGCTGTTCCGGGTCGAGTGGACCGGGCTGCCCGCGCCCGAGGGCGCCACGGCCGCGCCGGTCTGGGCCCCGCTGTCCGGACCGGAGGACGTGGCCGCGCTGGCCGCCCGCGAGAACGTGCCGGCGGTCGCCGTGCTGGACGCGACCGCGGCCGACGCCGAGGCCGACCCGCTGGAGCTCACCTGCCGGGTGCTGGCCGCGATCCAGGCGTGGACGGCCGCGCCGGGCCTGGCCGAGGCCCGCCTGGTGGTCGCCACCCGGGGCGCCGTCCCGGCCGGCGGCGAGGCCGCGGTGACCGACCCGGCCGGCGCCGCCGTCTGGGGCCTGGTCCGCGCCGCCCAGGCGGAGAACCCGGACCGGATCGTCCTGGTCGACCTCGACCCCGCCGCCGCGGCCGGGGCGGGAGCCGTCCTCGGGGCGGTGCTGGCCTCCGGCGAGCCGCAGGTCGCGGTGCGCGGCACGGCGCTCTCCGCCTCCCGCCTGGTGCGTGCCGACGCCGCCCCGGAGGAGGCCCCTGCCACCGCCTTCGACCCGGACGGCACCGTCCTGGTCACCGGCGGAACCGGCTCGCTCGGCGCCGTGGTCGCCCGCCACCTGGTCACCGAGCACGGTGTCCGGCACCTGGTGCTGGCCGGCCGCCGGGGCCCCGCCGCCGAGGGCGCCGACGAACTGGCCGACGAACTCGCCGGACTCGGCGCCACGGTGTCGGTGGTCGCGAGCGACGTCGCCGACCGGGAGGCGGTCGCCGCGCTGCTGACCGCCGTCCCGGCCGAACACCCGCTGACCGGCCTCGTCCACCTGGCCGGCATCCTGGACGACGGGGTGATCGGCGCGCTGACGCCGGAGCGGATCGCCGGGGTCTTCGCGCCCAAGACGACCGCGGTGCGCCACCTGGACGAGCTGACCCGCGAACTCGCCCCGCAGCTGCGGACGTTCGTGGTCTTCTCGTCCGCCGCCGCGCTGCTCGGCTCGGCCGGCCAGGGCAGCTACGCCGCCGCCAACGCCTACCTCGACGCCCTGATGACCCGCCGTCGGGCCGGCGGACTGCCCGGTCTCTCGCTGGCCTGGGGCCTCTGGGAGCAGAGCACCGGCCTGACCGCCCACCTGAGCGAGGTCGACCAGGCCCGGATGAGCCGCGGCGGCGTCCTGGCGCTGACCCCGGCCGAGGGCCTGGCCCACTTCGACACCGGCCTGCGGGCCGAGCAGGCGCTGCTCGTCCCGATCAAGCTCGACCTGCGGGCGCTGCGCTCGGACACCGCGTCCGGCGGCGCCGTCCCGCACATGCTGCGCAGCCTGGTGCGGAGCGGGCGCCGGGTGGCACGGACCGCCGCCGGGGACGGCAGCGGGCTGGTCCGCCGCCTGGCGGGGAAGTCCGAGGCCGAGCAGGAGAGCATCCTGCTGGGTATCGTCCAGGCCGAGGCCACCGCGGTGCTCGGCTTCAACGGCCACGAACTGGCCCAGGGCACCCGGGGCTTCAGCGACATCGGCTTCGACTCGCTCACCGCGGTCGAGCTCCGCAACCGGCTGAGCGCCGCGACCGGGGTCAAGCTGCCCGCCACCCTGATCTTCGACTACCCCACGCCGGTGGCGCTCGCCCGCTTCCTGCGCGAGGAGCTCGGCGACACCGCGGCCGGTGCCGCCGCCGCCCCCACCGTGGTCGCGGCCGACCCGGACGAGCCGATCGCCATCGTCGGCATGGCCTGCCGGCTGCCCGGCGGCGTGGTCGACCCCGAGGGCCTGTGGCGCCTGGTGCACGAGGGCCGCGACGGCATGGTGGGCTTCCCGGACAACCGCGGCTGGAACCTCGACGAGCTCTTCGACGACGACGCCGCGAAGCCCGGCACCTCCTACGTCCACAAGGGCGGCTTCCTGCGCGACGCCGGGGAGTTCGACGCCGAGTTCTTCGGGATCTCGCCGCGGGAGGCGCTGGCGATGGACCCGCAGCAGCGGCTGCTGCTGGAGGCCTCGTGGGAGGCGCTGGAGCGGGCCGGCATCAACCCCGGCACGGCGCGGGGCGGCAACATCGGCGTCTTCTCCGGTGTCTCCATCCACGACTACGTCGAGTCGCTGACCAGCATGCCCGCCGAGCTCGAAGGCTTCGTCACCACCGCGACCGCGGGCAGTGTGGCCTCCGGCCGGGTCTCCTACGTGTTCGGCTTCGAGGGCCCGGCGGTCACCGTGGACACGGCCTGCTCCTCCTCGCTGGTGGCGATCCACCTGGCCGCGCAGGCGCTGCGGTCCGGCGAGTGCTCGCTGGCGCTGGCCGGCGGCGTCGCCGTGATGGGCTCGCCGGTCGGCGTCCTCGGCATGTCGCGCCAGCGCGGCCTCGCCGCCGACGGCCGGGTCAAGGCGTTCTCGGCGGGCGCCGACGGCACCATCCTCTCCGAGGGCGTCGGCATCGTGGTCCTGGAGCGGCTCTCCGAGGCGCGGCGCAACGGGCACCAGGTGCTCGCGGTGCTGCGCGGCAGCGCGGTGAACCAGGACGGCGCCTCCAACGGCCTGACCGCGCCCAACGGCCCCTCGCAGCAGCGGGTGATCCGCAAGGCGCTGGCCAACGCGGGCCTGGCCGCCTCGGACATCGACGCGGTGGAGGCGCACGGCACCGGAACGGCGCTGGGCGACCCGATCGAGGCGCAGGCCCTGCTGGCCACCTACGGCCGGGACCGCGACCCGGAGCGTCCGCTCTGGCTCGGCTCGCTGAAGTCCAACATCGGCCACACCCAGGCCGCGGCCGGTGTCGCGGCCGTCATCAAGATGGTGCAGGCGCTGCGGCACGGCGTGCTGCCCTCCACACTGAACGTCAGCGCGCCGACCCCGGAGGTGGACTGGTCCGCCGGGGCGGTCGAGCTGCTGACCGAGGCGCGCGACTGGGCCGCCGGCGGCCGGCCGCGCCGGGCCGGGATCTCCTCCTTCGGGATCAGCGGCACCAACGCGCACCTGATCCTGGAGGAGTCCGCCGAGGTGCCGGCCGTCGAGCCGGCGGCGGGCGACGTGCTGCCGGGCGCCGACACGGTGCCGCTGGTGGTGTCGGCCGCCTCGACCGGCTCGCTGGCCGGTCAGGCCGCGCGCCTGGCGGCCTTCCTCGACACGGCGGACCGGCCCTCGCTCGCCGCCACGGCGAACGCGCTGCTGTCCCGGCGCGCGCTGCTCTCCGAGCGTGCGGTGCTGGTGGCCGGTTCGACGGAGGAGGCGCTGGCCGGGCTGGGCGCGCTGGCCCGGGGCGAGTCGGCCCCGGCCCTGGTGACCGGCGGTTCGCTCGGCTCGGCCGGTGCGGGCCGGACGGTCCTGGTGTTCCCGGGGCAGGGCTCGCAGTGGGCCGGCATGGGCCGTGAACTGCTGGACACCTCCCCGGTGTTCGCCGAGCGGATCGCGGAGTGCGCGGCGGCGCTGGAGCGCTGGGTGGACTGGTCGCTGGTGGAGGTGCTGCGCGGCGAGGCCCCGGCCGAGCTGCTCGACCGGGTGGACGTGCTCCAGCCGGCCAGCTTCGCGGTGATGGTCGGCCTGGCCGCCGTCTGGGCGTCCGTGGGCGTGCTGCCGGACGCCGTGCTGGGCCACTCCCAGGGCGAGATCGCGGCGGCCTGCGTGGCCGGTGCGCTGTCCCTGGAGGACGCCGCCCGGATCGTCGCGGTGCGCAGCCAGGTGATCGCCGGTCAGCTGGCCGGTCGCGGTGGCATGGCGTCGGTCGCGCTCCCCGAGAGCGAGGCGCTGACTCGCCTGGAGCGCTGGGCGGACCGCGTCGAGGTCGCGGCCGTCAACGGCCCGGCCTCGGTCGTGGTCGCCGGTGACGCCGAGGCGCTGGACGAGGCGTTGGAGGTGCTGGCGGCCGACGGGGTGCGGGTGCGCCGGGTGGCGGTGGACTACGCCTCGCACACCCGTCATGTCGAGGCGATCGAGGAGACCCTCGGCGAGGCCTTCGCGGACATTCGTAGCCAGGCCCCGGTGGTGCCGTTCCTCTCCACCGTCACGGGCGAGTGGATCGACGAGGCGGGCGTGCTGGACGGCGGGTACTGGTACCGCAACCTGCGCGGCCAGGTCCGCTTCGGCCCCGCCGTCGCCGCGCTGCTCGAAGCGGGCCACACGGTGTTCGTCGAGTCCAGCGCCCACCCGGTGCTGGTCCAGCCGATCAACGAGATCGTCGACGAGACCGCGGTCGACGCCCTGGTCACCGGCTCGCTTCGACGGGACGAGGGCGGTCCGCGCCGCCTGTTCGCCTCGATGGCCGAACTCTTCGTCCGCGGCGTGGCCGTGGACTGGACGGGCGTGCTGCCGATCGGCACCGCCCGCGTCGAGCTGCCGACCTACGCCTTCGACCACCGGCACTACTGGCTGCAGACCGCCCCGGCCACCGACGCGGCCTCGCTCGGCCAGGCCACCGTCGACCACCCGCTGATCGGCGCCGTCGTCCGGCTGCCGCAGTCGGACGGGCTGGCGTTCACCTCCCGGCTGTCGCTGCGCACCCACCCCTGGCTGGCCGACCACGGCGTCGGCGGGGTCGTCCCCGTCCCCGCCGCCGCGCTGGTGGAGCTGGCCGTCCGCGCCGGTGACGAGGTCGGTTGCGGCACCCTCGACGAGCTGGTGATCGAGGCCCCGCTGGTGCTGCCCGAGCACGGCGGCGTCCGGGTCCAGGTCACCGTCGGCGGCCCCGACGAGAGCGGTGCCCGCAGCGTCGACGTCTACGCCGCCCGCGAGGACGCCGACGACGACACCGGCGCCTGGACCAGGCACGCCACCGGCCGGCTCGCCCCGGCGGCGGCCCGCACCGAGGCGCACGCCGACCTCGTCGTCTGGCCGCCCACCGGCGCCCGGCAGGCGAGTGCCGACGAGCTCTACGACGACCTGCTCCGCCTCGGCTACGCCCTCGGCCCGGCCTTCCAGGGCGTCCGCGGGCTCTGGCGGCGCGGCGAGGAGGTCTTCGCCGAGGTCGTGCTGCCCGAGGACCAGCGCGCCGACGCCGGCCGCTTCGGCATCCACCCGGCGCTGCTGGACGCCGCCCTCCAGTCCGGCCTGCGGCACGCCGCCGTGGCCGACGGGACCGCGGGCGGACCGCGGCTCTGGCAGCCGGCCGAGTGGACCGGCCTGACGCTGCACGCCGCCGGCGCCTCGGCGCTGCGGGTGCGGCTCGCGCCGTCCGACCGGAACGGGCTCTCGCTGGAGGCCGCCGACGAGACCGGCGGCCCGGTCCTGACCCTGGAGGCGCTCGCCTTCCTGCCGGTCTCCGCCGAGCAGCTCTCGTCCGCCGCGGCGGACGCCGGCCCGGACGCCCTCTTCCGGGTGGACTGGACCGACCTGCCCGAGACCCCCGCCGGCGGCGAGACGCTGCCGCCGTGGGTGCCGCTGTTCCACGCGGACGAGGTGCAGATCCTCGCCGACAACGTCACCTCCCCGGTGGTCGCGCTGGTGGAGGCGACCGACCGGCGCGGCGACGCCCTGGCCCTGACCGGCCGGATCCTGGACCTCGTCCAGACCTGGCTGTCCGCACCGAGCCTGGAGGACTCCCGGCTGGTGCTGGTGACCCGGGGCGCGGTGCCGGCCGGCGGCGACGCCGCGGTGACCGATCCGGCGGGCGCCGCCGTCTGGGGCCTGATCCGCGCCGCCCAGGCGGAGAACCCGGACCGGCTCGTCCTGATCGACACCGAAACCGCCACCGACCTCACCTCCGGCACCGACGTCGAGCCGCTGCTCACCGCCGTGCTGGGCTCCGGCGAGCCGCAGGTCGCGGTCCGGGCCGGGGTGCTCTCCGCACCGCGGCTGGTCCGCGCGGCCGGTGGCGACGCGACCGGCGCCGAACCGGCCTTCCGCCCGGACGGGACCGTCCTGGTCACCGGTGGCACCGGCTCGCTGGGCGCGCTGCTGGCCCGGCACCTGGTCACCGAGCACGGCGTCCGGCACCTGGTGCTGGCCAGCCGGAGCGGTCTCGGGGCCGAGGGCGCGCCGGAGCTGGTGGCCGAACTGGACGGGCTGGGCGCGGCGGTGACGGTCGCCGCCTGCGACGTCGCCGACCGGGAGGCGGTGGCCGCCCTGCTGGCCGCCGTCCCGGCCGAGCACCCGCTGACCGGCGTCGTGCACACCGCCGGTGTGCTGGACGACGGCGTGATCGGCGCGCTGACGCCCGAGCGGATCGCCGGGGTCTTCGCGCCCAAGGTGACCGCCGTACAGCACCTGCACGAGCTGACCCGTGACCTGGGCCTGACGGCCTTCGCGGTGTTCTCCTCCGCCGCCGGCCTGTTCGGCTCGGCCGGCCAGGGCAACTACGCGGCCGCCAACGCCTACCTGGACGCCCTGATGGCCCGCCGGCGGGCCGACGGGCTGCCCGGTGTCTCGCTGGCCTGGGGTCTGTGGGAGCAGAGCACCGGCCTGACCGCGCACCTGAGCGAGCTGGACCAGGCCCGGATGAGCCGCGGCGGCGTCCTGGCGCTGACCCCGGCCGAGGGCCTGGCCCTGTTCGACGCGGCCCTGCACGCCGACCGGGCCCTGGTCGTGCCGATCAAGCTCGACCTGCGGGCGGCCCGCGCCGACGCGGCCTCCGGCGGCGCCGTCCAGCCGCTGATGCGGGGCCTGGTCCGGGCCGGCCGGCAGGCCGTCCGGGCGGCGGCCGCCCAGCGCAGCGGCGGCGGGCTGGCGGACCGGCTGGCCGGGCTGTCGGCCACCGAGCAGGAGGCCCTGCTGCTCGACCTGGTCCGCGGCCAGGTGGCGACCGTCCTCGGCCACGCCGGGGCGGACAGCGTCAAGGCGGAGAAGGCCTTCAAGGACGCCGGCTTCGACTCGCTGACCTCCGTCGAACTGCGCAACCGGGTCCGTGAGGCGACCGGCCTCAACCTGCCCACCACCGTGGTCTTCGACTATCCGACCCCGCTCGCCCTGGCCCGCCACCTGCACGGCGCGTTCGGCCACGTGGCCGCCGCGGCCGGGCCGGCGGCGCCGGCCGTCCTGGCCGCCGACCCCGACGAGCCGATCGCGATCGTCGGCATGGCCTGCCGGCTGCCCGGCGGCGTGGCGAGCCCGGAGGACCTCTGGCGGCTGGTCGCCGACGGCCGGGAGGCCCTCTCCCCGTTCCCGGAGGACCGCGGCTGGGACCTGGACGGCCTGTTCGACGCCGACCCCGGCCGGATCGGCACCTCCTACGTCGACCGGGGCGGCTTCCTGCACGAGGCCGGCCTGTTCGACGCCGGGTTCTTCGGGATCTCGCCGCGCGAGGCACTCGCGATGGACCCGCAGCAGCGGCTGCTGCTGGAGGCGTCCTGGGAGGCGCTGGAGCGGGCGGGCATCGACCCGGCGGCGCTGAAGGGCACCGACGTCGGCGTCTTCTCCGGCGTCATGAGCCAGGGCTACGGGTTCGGCGGCGAGGTGCCGCCGGAGCTGAGCGGCTTCACCGCGACGGGTTCCGCCGGCAGCGTGGCCTCGGGCCGGGTGTCCTACGTGTTCGGCTTCGAGGGCCCGGCGGTCACCGTGGACACCGCCTGCTCGTCGTCGCTGGTGGCGATCCACCTGGCCGCCCAGGCGCTGCGCCAGGGCGAGTGCTCGATGGCGCTGGCCGGCGGCGCGACGGTGCTGGCCAACCCGCACACCTTCGTGGAGTTCTCCCGCCAGCAGGCGCTCTCGCCCGACGGCCGCTGCAAGGCCTTCTCCTCGACGGCGGACGGCACCGGCTGGGCCGAGGGCGCGGGTGTGGTGGTGCTGGAGCGCCTCTCCGAGGCGCGGCGCAAGGGGCACCGGGTGCTCGCGGTGGTCCGCGGCAGCGCGGTGAACCAGGACGGCGCGTCGAACGGTCTGACCGCGCCGAACGGGCCCTCCCAGCAGCGGGTGATCCGCAAGGCGCTGGCCAACGCGGGCCTGTCCACCGTCGAGGTGGACGCGGTCGAGGCGCACGGCACCGGCACGGTGCTCGGTGACCCGATCGAGGCGCAGGCGCTACTGGCCACCTACGGCCAGGACCGGGAGCCGGGGCGGCCGCTCTGGCTCGGGTCCGTGAAGTCCAACCTGGGGCACGCGCAGGCGGCCGCCGGGGTGGCCGGTGTGATCAAGATGGTGGAGGCGCTGCGCCACGGCGTCCTGCCGCCCACCCTGCACGTCGAGGAGCCCTCGACCGAGGTGGACTGGCAGGCCGGCGCGGTCGAGCTGCTGACCGAGGCGCGGGACTGGCCGGAGACCGGCCGACCGCGGCGTGGCGGGGTCTCCGCCTTCGGCGTCAGCGGGACGAACGCGCACCTGATCCTGGAGCAGGCCCCGGTCGAGGCCGAGGCGCAGGCCGTCACGGTCGAGAACGCGCCGGCCGGTACGGCGCCGCTGGTGCTGTCGGCGAAGAGCGCGGGCTCGCTGGCCGGGCAGGCCGACCGGCTGGCGCCCTTCGTCGAGACCTCCGGGGCGGGGACGGCGGAGATCGCCGCCGCCCTGCTGGCCCAGCGGGCGCTGCTGTCGGAGCGCGCGGTGGTGCTGGCGGGTTCGCCGGAGGAGGCACTGGCCGGGCTGAGCGCCCTGGCGCGGGGTGAGAGCAGCCCCGTCCTGGTGACCGGCACGGTGTCCGACACCGACCGGACGGTGCTGGTGTTCCCGGGGCAGGGCTCGCAGCGGGTCGGGATGGGCCGGGAGCTGGCCGAGCGGTACCCGGTGTTCGCCGAGGCCTTCGACGCGGCCTGCGAGGCGCTGGACGCGCAGTTGGCGGGGTGGACCGACCACCCGGTCAAGGACGTGGTGCTCGGCACGGCCGGATCCCTCGACCAGACCGTGTACACCCAGGCGGGTCTGTTCGCCGTGGAGACGGCGTTGTTCCGGCTGATCGAGTCCTGGGGCGTCCGGCCGGACGCCGTCATGGGCCACTCGATCGGGGAGATCACGGCCGCGCACGTGGCCGGGGTGCTCTCGCTCGGGGACGCGGCGGCGGTGGTCGCCGCACGCGGTCGGCTGATGCAGGCGCTGCCGTCCGGCGGCGCGATGGTGGCGGTGGCAGCCACCGAGGCCGAGGTTGCCGAAATCTTCACGGACGGCGTGGATCTGGCGGCGGTGAACGGGCCTTCGTCGGTGGTGCTCTCCGGTGAGGAGGCGGCCGTGCTGAAGGCCGCGGAGCAACTGCGGGAGCAGGGCCGCAAGGTCAAGCAGCTGACCGTCTCGCACGCCTTCCACTCGGCGCTGATGGAGCCGATGCTGGCGGAGTTCGCCACCGCCCTGGCCAACGTGTCGTGGGGCGAGCCCGAGCTCGCGGTGATCTCCAACGTCACCGGTCAGGTGGCCGAGCCCGGTCAGCTGGCCGACCCCGCCTACTGGGTGGACCATGTCCGCCGCCCGGTCCGGTTCGCCGACGGCATCGCCACGGCGGCCGGAGCGGGTGGGGCGCTCTTCGTCGAGCTCGGCCCCGGCGCCGCGCTCAGCAGCGCGGTGGCGGAGTCCGCCGGGGAGGACGCGGTCTGCGTCGCCGCCCTGCGCGACGGCCGCCCCGAGGCGCACACCGTGCTGGCCGCGGTGGCCGAACTCTTCGTCCGTGGCGTCGCGGTGGACTGGACCGGCCTCCTGCCCGCCGACCCGGGCCACCTGGAGCTGCCGACCTACGCCTTCGACCACCGGCACTACTGGCTGCAGACCACCGCCGCCACCGACGCGGTCTCGCTCGGCCAGGTCACGGCCGACCACCCGCTGCTCGGCGCGGTGGTGGAGGTGCCCGAGACGGGCGGGGTGCTCTGCACGTCCCGGCTGTCGCTGCGCACGCACGCCTGGCTCGCCGACCACGCCGTCGGCGGGGTCGTGCTGGTCCCCGGCACCGGCCTGGTGGAGCTGGCCGTCCGGGCCGGCGACGTGGTCGCCGCCGGCGGGCTCGACGAACTGGTCATCGAGGCACCGCTGGTGGTGCCCGAGCACGGCGGAGTCCGGATCCAGGTCGCCGTCGGCGGCCCCGACGAGGACGGCGCGCGGACCGTCGCCGTCTACTCGGCCCGCGAGGACGCGGCCGGCGAGATCGGCCCGGACGCCTGGACCCGGCACGCGGCCGGCACCCTGACGGCGGCCCCGGCCGACCGCCCGGCGGCGCCCGGCTTCGACACCACCGCCTGGCCGCCGGCCGGCGCGGAGCCCGTGGAGCTCGACGTCGCCGGCTTCTACGAGGACCTCGCCCGGCACGGCTACGCCTACGGCCCGGCGTTCCAGGGCCTCCAGGGCGTCTGGCGGCGCGGTGAGGAGCTCTTCGCCGAGGTCGCCCTGCCGGACGAGCGGCGCGACGAGGCCGCCCGCTTCGGCATCCACCCGGCGCTGCTCGACGCGGCCCTGCACACCCAGGCGTTCGCCCAGCCCGAGGAAGGCCACAACGTCCTGCCGTTCGCCTGGAACGGGCTGGTGCTGCACGCCGCCGGCGCGGGCGCCGTCCGGGTCCGGATCGCCCCGCAGGGGCCGGACAAGCTCGCGCTGACCGCCGTCGACGAGGCCGGCGGCGCCGTCCTGACGGTCGACTCGGTGACCTTCCGGCCGGTGGACGTCGAGCAGTTGGACACCGCGGCCGCCACGGACGAGGGCCGCGACGCACTGTTCCGCCTGGAGTGGAGCACACTGCCGGCGGCCGCGGCCGCGGCGGCGCCGTCCTGGGTGCCGGTCGCCACCGGCGAGGAGGTGGCCGCGCTGGCCGCCGAGGCCCCTGCCGTCGCCGTCCTGGAGGCCCACGGCGGCGAGGACGCCGACCAGGTGCTCGCCCTGACCGCGCAGGCCCTGGAGGTCGTCCAGGCCTGGCTGGCCGACGCGGCCTTCGAGGACGCGCGGCTCGTGGTGGTCACCCGGGGCGCGGTGCCGGCCGGCACCGACGCCGACGTCACCGACCCGGCGGGCGCGGCGGTCTGGGGCCTGCTGCGCACCGCGCAGGCCGAGAACCCGGACCGGATCGTCCTGCTCGACCTCGACCCGGACACCGACGGCTCCTTCACCACCGTGCTCGGCGCCGTCCTGGCCGCCGACGAGCCGCAGGTCGCCGTCCGGGCGGCGGCACTCTCCGTGCCGCGCCTGGTCCGGGCGCAGGCCCGGCCCGCGACGGAGGCACCCGAGGCGTTCCGCCCGGACGGGACCGTCCTGGTCACCGGTGGTACCGGCTCGCTGGGCGCGCTGGTGGCCCGGCACCTGGTCACCGAGCACGGCGTCCGGCACCTGGTGCTGGCCAGCCGGAGCGGTCTCGGGGCCGAGGGCGCGCCGGAGCTGGTGGCCGAACTGGACGGGCTGGGCGCGGCGGTGACGGTCGCCGCCTGCGACGTGACCGACCGGGAGGCGGTGGCCGCGCTGCTGGCCGCCGTCCCGGCCGAGCACCCGCTGACCGGCGTCGTGCACACCGCCGGTGTGCTGGACGACGGCGTGATCGGCGCGCTGACGCCCGA